>PLYJ01000136.1 GCA_003151745.1 Bacteroidota bacterium | reverse complement strand
ACTTCAAATGGCAAATGATCTTGAAGCTGTTCTTATCTCTCATATTGTTATTCTTTGCGGTGGAAATCCACAATTATTCTTCAAAAAAGAACCTGATGAACCGTAAGTCAGGTTTCGAACACTAATGACTTGGTATGCCGTGGAAAAGAAAACAGGGATGATCATTTCTTGGCATAATGGCAAAAGAACACGTCAAGATTTAGAAATACTGCTTAACCAAATAAAACCCATCCCTATTAAAACATATTTTACTGATCATTTTGATGCTTACCATCGGTTGCTCCCCTTAGTAGGGCATATCCCAGGAAAGGATCAAACTCAACAGATTGAACGTAAAAATTTGAACTTCAGAACGCACCTTAAAAGATTAAACAGAAGAACTATTTGTTATTCAAAAAATCAGGATATTCATGACAACGTAATTGGTATGTACATTGAAAGGTATTATTATAAAACAGGACGTTACTCAAATAACCAATCCAACGGGTTTGACCCATGACCCAAATTGGCTATAATTTGAAGAGAGAAATTGCAAATTACACGAGAACCTTTAACGAAGGTTCTACTGTTATCAACGAAGGTTCTACTTCTTTTACTAAAGGGTCTACTGTTTTCAATGAAAGTTGCATTGTTTTCATCGAGGGTTTTACTTCCTTTATTGAAGGTTGTATTGTTTCTGTTAAAGGATGTACTTCTTTCATTAAAGGTAGTACTACCTTCAGTGAAGGTTCAGTTGATTTTTGGTGATGGATTCATAATTGTTCAACCTTTTTTCTGTTCCCTCACAGAAATTATTGATCTTTGTGAACCAGCTTTCCATTTTTATAATAATGCTAACGATGCAATATAATTTCTAAAACTGCGTTTAAGGAGATTAAATACAAAACCCGCTAACTAATTAGGTCAATCTTATTCCGTTCAAAGTTCAAATATGTCGCACCCATTAACACTGACAGAATAACATTGAACATATATCTAAAATGATGAAAAAATATATTTCCTTCTTTAGCTTATTTTGTCTTCTGCTATCATTACAGTCTTTTCTTCTTCAGGCGCAGAGTGCCGATGTTGGCATCGGACAATGGCGTGTGCATTTGCCCTATAACCAATGTAAATCAGTTGCTGAAAACGGAAACAAAGTTTACTGCGTCGGCTTATCCGGATTATTTTCCTATACAAAAGAAGACGGTTCCGTAAAACGGATTTCGCGTATTAACGGACTATCGGACTTCGGAATAGACCAGATACGCTATAGTACTGCTGTGGGAGTGCTTGTGATAGCTTATGAGAACTCGAACATTGATCTTTTGTTTGATAACGGCAGCATTGTAAACCTCGCTGATATTAAACGCAAAAATCTGAATGGCAACACTGCCATCAATGATATTTATTTTAAAGATCACCTGGCTTACCTCGCATGTGGTTTTGGGATCGTGGTGCTTGATCTCGACAGGCAGGAAGTAAAGGATACGTATTACATCGGCGCTAATGGCACCAGTATTAATGTAAACAGCGTTGCTGATGACAACACTTACTTTTACGCTTCCACCGATACCGGCATCTATAAAGCACTTGTCAACGACCCGTTCCTATATCTATACTCTGAATGGAGCACCGACACAACACTGCCTAACCCGAAAGGCAAATTCGGCTCTGTCTCCCTGTTCAATAATAAAATTTATTGTGTGGATAACGATACCAGCGTATATAGCCATGATAATTCAGGATGGTCGCGTTTCAATTATTTCAACTATGGAATAAGACTTCAGACCCATGGCAATTATCTTATGATAAGCAGTGATTTCGGTGTTAGTGCGTATGCTGCAGGTGGAAATCAGATATATAGTTCTGACGATAATGCTTATCCTCATGCATCCCCGCAAGAGGCGATTGTTGATGCAAATAACGTCATGTATATAGCGGATGCGAATAATGGTTTGGTGAGAGATCAACAAGGCACTTATACCACTATCTATCCAAATGGGCCATCCAGCACAGCTTCTGTTGCAATGTGTTCGCTTAATGATGATGTATGGGTGGCATCAGGAGCTATAAGCTCCGTTACTGCTCATACTCCCACAATTTCACGCAATGGTATTTATCATTACACCAATAACACCTGGACATCGTTCAATAAATTAAATACAACCTTATTCGACACGATTAATTTTCCCGATGTAATGGACATCAAATGCGACCCCAATGACTCGAAACATGTCTTTGTTGCGGGATGGGGAGGCGGAGTGTTAGAGTTCAGAGACAATGCTTTTGTTGGAAGATATGATTCAACTAACAGCACTTTGAAAGGCCTTGCGATTCCGGGCTATAGTCCAATGCTGATAGGAGGGCTGAACTTTGATCAAAATAATAATTTATGGGTGCTTAATTCTGCCAATAGCAACCCTATCAATGCCCTGCTTGCTGACGGATCATGGAAATCATTTGCGCTTCCTTTTGCAATTGCCCAGGCTTATAACTCCAATATCCTTATTGATAACAATAATTATAAATGGTTCATCATTAATGGCATAGGCATCGGGGTGTTTTATGAAAACGATATTAATAATCTCAGTGATGATCAGTTTAAAGTTCTCACTACCGGAACGGGTCTTGGCAATCTGCCAACGAGCCAGATATATTCTATGGTGATGGATCAGGATGGTACTATCTGGATAGGGTCAGATAACGGAGTGGCAGCGTTCTATTCATCACAGACTGTTTTTAACCCGACCGGTTTTGATGCGCAGCAGGTGCTCATTCAGCAAGGCACTCATACACAAATTCTTTTGCAAAGCCAAAGCGTTACTGCTATTGCCGTTGATGGGGCCAACCGCAAATGGTTTGGAACATCAAGCGGAGGAGTGTTTCTTACCTCATCGGACGGAACAAACCAGCTTCTGAATTTTAATACGGATAATAGTCCGCTGCTTTCCAACAACATTACCAGCATTGCCATTGACCAAAGCACCGGGGAAGTTTTTTTTGGAACAGATCAGGGTATTTGTTCTTATCGAGGCTCTGCTACTGAAGGCGGGGATGCATGCGATAATTATTACGTATTCCCGAATCCTGTTAAGCATGACTATAACGGGTTGATTGCCGTGCGCGGGCTGGTTGCAAATGCTCATGTAAAGATTACCGATGTGAGCGGAAATGTAGTATATGAAGCTACCGCGAACGGAGGGCAGGCAACATGGGGCGGCACGAACTACCAGGGAGTGCGGGCGCATACAGGTGTATATCTGGTGTATGTCAGCAATGATGACGGATCAGCTACTTGTATTACGAAATTTTTGATGGTAAACTAAAAAAAGTAGGCAGTGGGCAGTAAAACAGTTTGCAGTCCACTAAAAACAAACTTTGAAGTAAACTGCCGACTGCCAACTGCCGACTTTATTCCTATGCTCCATAAGACAAGAGGCATCGTATTTCATGTCACTGATTTTTCAGAGAGCAGCGTGGTGGTTAAAGTTTATACTGAACTTTTCGGATTGCAGTCGTACTTGCTTAACGGCATTAGAAATAAAAAATCGAAAATAAAATCCGCTGTATTGCAACCCATGTCTTTGCTGGAGATGGTGGTTTATCACAAAGAAAGAAGCGGACTGCAACGCATCAAAGAGATAAGGCAGCAGCCACAATTTGGATCTATTCCTTTCGACGTGATGAAAGCCTCGATGGTGATGTTTATAAACGAGGTGATTTATAAATCTGTAAAGGAAGAGGAAGAAAATCACGAGTTATTCGATTTTATTTTTCATGCCATGCAGTTGCTCGATCTGCAAACGAAGGGGAATGCTGATTTTCACATTCGCTTCCTCATTCAGCTTACAAAGTATCTTGGTTTTTTTCCTAACGGAACTTATTCAGCCTCTACCCCTGTTTTTAATTTGCAGGAAGGTACATTTCAGCAAACCGAGCTGGTGCTTCCTTATTTTATTTCTTCTCCTTTATCAAATTATTTTGATCGCCTCATCAACACTTCTTTGAATGACACAGCACAAACAGATGTTTCAGTTGCCCAAAGGCGTGAACTCATAAAAAAGCTGCTCGAATATTATGCGCTGCACATAACAGGCTTTGGCAACATACAATCGCATAGAGTATTGGAAGAGGTTTGGAAATAGCGGACGCACAAAATTTCGCGTCGTTGCAGTTGTTCTGCTCTTAAGTTAAATTGACTTGTCAGAAAGATCGCTCAGCCTGCTGACAAATTGGGCGATCTTGTCAGAAAGATCAATCAACCTTCTGACAAGTTGAGCGCACTTGTTAGAAAGACCACCCAACTTGCTTACAAGTTAGGCGCACTTGTTAGAAAGATCCATCAACTTGCTTACAAGTAATACTAATCGCTAATATAAA
>PLYJ01000242.1 GCA_003151745.1 Bacteroidota bacterium | reverse complement strand
ATCACGTACCAGAATAACCTTATCGTGTACCAGAATTTCCTTACCTGACTTGCTTTTTTTAGTGTTTTTTTCAACTTTATGCCATTTCTGCCCTTTTTGTTCACAATTTGTGCATAAGTATTTAAGCAATGCAGGGCAACGCACTAATTCTGTGGTTAAGGGTTTCCAAACCTGACACTTTCAATATTACCACACCGTCAGGAACGGATTCCAAACGGCACAGAAAAGCAAGATTTAATAAAAGGTGATGAAACGAATCAGGAAACTAATACTTTGTTGTTGGAAATAAATTATTCAACAGTTTTTGTAACTATTTCAATATCCCTTTCTATGATTACTAAACATATCTTTTTGGTAACTCATATTTTATAATTGTGTAACTTATCTGATAAGGATTGAGTAAACTCTCAATTAAAACGCATAAGTTTTACGCTATCTTTGTACCTATGATTAAGTCGGAAAATTTGACACGAATTATTTTTTTATTTCTAATTATTTCAGCATTAACTTCGTGCATTCCAAGAAAACAGGTCACCTATTTCATAAAAGAAGATACAACCCGCCAAGCAATAATACCGCCTTATGAGCCAATCATTCAGGCTAACGACAGAATTCAGATATTAGTAACGAGCGTTGATAAGCAAGCCAGCAATTTCTTTAGTTTTTCTGCAAATGATAATAGCGCTAATGCACCTTCTTACCTGGTAAATGCTGATGGTATAATTGATATTCCTCTGGTCGGGCCTTTTCATGTTGCCGGGCTAACTACTACGCAGGCAAAAGATACCCTGAAAAGGCGTTTTGAAAAGTATATCTATAGTCCTACCGTAATTGTAACTTTAAAAACCTTTAGGATTACTGTTCTTGGGGCTGTAAATCACCCCGGTGTATTTGAATCTGATCACGAAAGATTAACAATCACTGAAGCCCTGGCTCTTTCGGGTGACCTTAATGTAAATGGCAAGCGTACGAATATACTTGTTGTTCGTGAAAAAGGGAATGGAAAGGAGTATGGCTTTGTTGACATCACTTCAAGGCAGATTATTACCTCACCTTATTATAATCTGCATGCCAATGACATTATATATGTGGAACCGAACATGCGCACCCGTTTAGCAGCTCTTCAGACGTATTTCACAACATTAAGTATTATTGCAGGGGTAGTTCTTCTTACACTGCTGGTTGTAAAAAAATAACCCTGTTTTGCTGACTATAATATATAAGCAGGTTAAAGTTGAAATTAAATAAAGAGAAAATTTTAGGATGACGGACAAGATTAATTTGCAGGAAGAAAATTTTGAGGAGTCGGAGTTTGATTTTAAGCTTTTCATTTCCAAATATATTTTAAGGTACTGGTATCTTTATATTATTACTGTCACCCTTGCAGTTATTGTTGCATATTACTATAACTGGTATTCTACTCCCTCCTATAGTGCAAACTGCAACTTGCTGATTCGCATTGATAAAAATAAAAATGCTTCAGACGATGTTCTCAGCCAGCTAACCAATAATGTTGTTGACAGGAACATTGATAATGAAATTGAGATATTGGATTCAAGAAGCATGATCAAAAAGGCCATCCAGGAATGCGACTTTGACATAACCTATACATTTCAGGGAAAAATAAGGAAAACGGAGCTTTATAAGCAAAGCCCCATTATTGTTGAATCGGATACGCTCAATTATTTGGCTTACCGCAGCCCTGTTAAAGTGAATATTCAAAGCAGTAGCAAATACAATCTCTCTTTTGTAGATCCAAACGTTGGCAAAGAATTTAGCAAGACTTATCGTTTTGGCGAGCGGGTAGATTGCCCGATAGGGAAATTCGTTATTAATAAAAGAAAATTTTTTCTTAATGCGTTTTTTGATAACCCTAATTATGAAAAAAGAAACTTCATACTTACTTTTAATATGGCTGATGCTCTTACAGATCATTACCAGGAAGCGCTGAAAATTTCTAAAGCAACTAATCAATCATCCGTAGTTACTCTTTCCATTGATGATGCTGTTCCTACTAAAGCAGTAGATTTTTTGAATAAGATGGTAGAGGTATATATTCGAAGCGGCATAGAAGAGAAAAATAACCAAACCAAAAGCACCCTCAATTTTATTGACGAGCAGCTCATTGCTATTGAAAATGATTTAAGCAATGCAGAAACAGCGCTTGAGGTTTTTAAAACGCAGAATAAAATTGCAGATATAGAATTGCCCGCCACTGCACTCACAACCCAGATTGGAGAATATGATTCCAAAATTTCAAATATTGACATGGAACTCTCCTTCATGGATTATATGGAAAAATATGTTAAAGATGAAAAGGACCTTAAACAAATTTCGCCGGCAAGCTTTGGAATTGAAGATAAGCTCCTTGATAAATTCGTGCTGCAGCTTAGCGATCTCGAAAACGAGAAAAAGGAAAAAATTGAACATTCTACCGTAGACAACCCGCTTATTAAGGATTTAGATGTGGCAATTCAAAATGCTAAAACAAACTTGCTCGAAAGCATTAAGAATGTAAAAAACGGATACCATGCATCCAAAGGCGCTTTAGTAGCTCAGCGAAGTGCAGTGGAGGCTGACATGCGATTGCTGCCAAACACGCAAAGACAATATATAGATATTGACAGGCAACGGAATCTCAAAGAAGGGTTATATACCTATTTTCTTCAGAAACGTGCCGAAAACGAGATTTTGATTGCTTCAACCACCTCTGATAACCGGATCATTAACTATGCACGTGCTTCTTATGGTCCGATTAAACCTAATAAGGACAGAAGCTATGATTATGCTTTGGTCTTTGGACTTTTAATACCGGCAGCTTTTATTTTTTTACGTAATTCTTTAAACGATAAAATTTCGGATAAGCAAACACTTGAAAAATTAACAAAGGTTCCCATACTTGGAATTGTAGGGATTAGTCATTTTGGCTCAGACCTTATTGTTAAAGAGAATCCCAAATCACATATTGCGGAGTCGTTTCGTTCCATTCGCACTTCCCTGCAATATATGGATCATGGTAAATCAGGGAATGTAATCATGATTTCTTCAAGTGTTGCATCGGAAGGCAAGAGCTTCTGTTCCTTAAATCTTGGTTCAATCATAGCAATCTCAGGAAAGAAAACTGTACTAATGAGTTGTGATTTACGTAAACCAAAATCACCTGCGGCTTTCCGATTAACGATGGAATATGGATTAACTAACTATCTCATTGGCGCTGTTAATGTAGAGCAGGTGATTCAGAAATCAGGAATAGAAAATCTCGATATTATTCTCACCGGACCTAAGCCTCCAAATCCGACTGAGTTATTAATGAGCCAGAAGATGGATGATTTGTTTACCTATTTAAAAGCGCATTATGAATATATCATTCTCGATACCCCTCCTCTTGGAATTGTTACGGATGGATTGCTTTTAGCAAAGTATGCTACAAGCTCGGTTTATATTGTACGTCAGAATGTAACCCGCAAACCACATATTATAGCTCTCAATGAGCTATATAAATCCGGTAAAATCCGCAATCTTGGTATTATTTTTAATGCAGTCGTGAACAACGGATTGGGTTATGGCTATGGCTATGGTTACGGTTATGGCTATGGTTACGGATACTATGATGATGCTCCGGAAAACAAATCAGATTGGCTGGGCCGAATATTCGGCAAAAAGACCGGGAAAGAAGCAAGAGCCTGATTTTTTCTAAATTAATACGCCAGTATTTCTTCTAATGCTTTAGCCACTTTTGCTGCGTTAGGAATCATTTCAAATTCCAAAGTAGCATTTAACGGAATGGCAGGAAGATTTTCCGACCCAACTACCTTAATCGGAGCATCTAAGAATTCAAAACATTGTTTAGCAATATTTCCGGCAAGCGCTTGGGCAAAAGAATTATTTACCGGTTCTTCGGAAAGAACAACGCAGCGATGATTTTTTTTCACAGAGGTATATATTGCCTGCTCATCCAAAGGATTTAATGTGCGCAAGTCAACAATTTCGATTCTTCCTGCGAAGTTCTTTGCGGCTGCCTTTGCCCAATAAACTCCCATGCCGTAAGTAATAACAGAGATTTTAGATTTTAGATTGGAGACTTGAGACTCTAATACAATTCGTGCTTTTCCAAAGGGAATGATGTAATCTTCATCCGGCTCAATCGTTTTAGCTTCTTCTGTTCCTTTAATCTTACTCCAGTATAATCCTTTGTGCTCAAAAATGACTACAGGATTCGGATCGTAATACGCAGCCTTCAAAAGGCCTTTCAAATCTGCTCCGGTCGAAGGGTAAGCAACCTTGATGCCCCTGATGTTAAGCACTACACTCTCCACGCTTGAAGAATGATATGGGCCGCCGCTTCCGTAAGCGCCTGTGGGAACACGGATGATGCAGCTCACGGGCCACTTGCCATTGCTGAGATAATAAGAGCGGCTTACTTCCGTAAATAATTGATTCAGTCCCGGCCATATATAATCTGCAAACTGCACTTCTACTATCGGCTTACACCCTGCAGCGCTCATACCCACTGTGCTTCCGATGATGAATGCTTCCTGGATGGGTGTATTGAAAACGCGGTCATCACCAAACTTTTGTGCAAGGGTCGCGGCTTCTCTAAATACGCCTCCTAATCTTCTCCCAACATCCTGACCATATAACAAGCACTCCTTGTGCTTTGTCATTAATTCCTGCACTGCGAATAGAGCACAGTCAACCATTACTGTTGGCTGCTTGCCTTTCGGTTCGCGAATGCCTTTTTCTTCTGTTATTGGTGTAGGAGCGTAGTCATATCTATATAGATCCTCCGGCTTAGGGTCTTCCGCTTTCAAAGCCTTTTCAAAATCATCAAGAACTATCTTGCTTGCTTGTCCTTCTATCTTCTTTAGTTCACTCTCCTCAAGTCCTGCATCCAGCAATTGCTTGCGGAACTTCGGCAACGGATCACGCTTTTTATGCTCTTCCAGATCATGCCTGTACCATTCCCTTCTTACACCCGATGTATGATGCCCTAACAGCGGCACTTTGGCATGAATGAGAAAAGGCCTGCGTTCTTTGCGTATGATGCCTATCACTTCTTCAATAGTCTGCCATGAAGTAAAAAAATCAGTGCCGTCAATCGTTCGAACTTCCAATCCTTTAAATCCCTTCGCATATTCAGTTGCATCCATTGCCCGAAACTCATTTGCATGCGCGCTGATGTCCCATTCATTATCCTGGATGAAATACAAAATCGGGAACTGCTTGAGCACAGCCATCTGGAAAGCCTCGCTCACTTCACCTTCTGTGATGGCAGCATCGCCGAGAGAGCAAACAACGACGGGTTTATCCTTGCCTTTATAAGAAGAAATATTTTGTTTCTCCAGGTATTGCACACCCATTGCCAAACCTGTTGTTGGAATTGCCTGCATGCCTGTTGCCGAACTCTGATGAGGAATCTTTGGCATGTCGTCTCTTCGCAAAGCGGGGTGACAATAATAAGTGCGTCCGCCTGAAAAAGGATCATCTCTCTTGGCAAGCAATTGCAGCATTAAATCATAAGGCTTTAAGCCCATTCCTAAAAGAATGCTGTCGTCGCGATAATAAGGGCTTACGAAATCCTGCGGTTGAAGCTGCATGCCCATTGCCAACTGCACTGCTTCGTGCCCACGGGAAGTAGCATGTACGTATTTGGCAGTGATGGCAGACTTTTCCTCATACAAATCACTCATTGCACGAGCCGTACACATCAGTTGATATGCCGAAAGCAACGTATTGCTGTCTATCCCTTTAACCTTCTTGTTTTTCAGATCGGTAAGCATTGCGCAAACCTACTGAATTATGAGGAAAAGAATAAATCAAACCTTTCGGCTTTTATGGATTTTATTCTGGCTTTAAACCCTGCTGTCGCCCCTGATCACGCTGATTAAAATTGAAATGATAGCGAGAACAAGCAATACATGAATAACATAACCGGCGCTGTAAGCGAAAAATCCGATTGCCCAACCAATAATCAAAATAACTGCTATTAAATAAAGAAGGCTTCTCATAATGTTTAGTTTTTAGTTTTTAGTTTTAGTTTTATAAAACGACATGAAAATACCCTGCCAATTAAAAAACGATGTAATAGCTTTCTTTAATAATGAGAATTGTGTTTTGCGATACCAAAAATGTATATAAAAAGATACAAAACGGGGAATTTAAGCGGCATATATGTATTCAAAGGATATATAAACCGGCATAGCCATATTTAACGGGGGCAATACTTTTTAATGATGGTATAAGATTCAGGCAGCCCCCGCTCACCCGCTTTACTAAAATCTTTACAGGCGTCAATTTTATCTTTCAGGTATAAAAGAAATAATCCCCTGTTGTAATACGCATCAGCCAAATCAGCATCAGCATGAATGGCATTGTCATAATCTTTTATGGCACCGTTAAAATCCTGCAGCTGGCATTTCACATACGCCCTGTTATAATACGCAACAGCAAAGTCAGGCTCCAGTTGCACGGTCTTATTAAAATCAGATAATGCCTTTTGGAATATTTCATTCTTTTGAGTTTTAGCAGCCGAATTTTTCTGATTCATGAAGGAAGGTGCATTATCAAACTGGTTTAGCAGCTCCACCTCCCTGCATGCATTTACGGCTCTGGCGAAATAGGCGACAGCGCTGGCAGGATACAGGGCCACTATTTTATCATAATCCTTAACAGCATCGTTGAATAATTGCATATCTGTTTTTTTCAACGCCTTCTTCAGCAGCGCTTCAATCTCACTATCGTTGCCTTTTTTAACCTCACTATGAATAGCAAACGAACTATCAGTAGCACCAGCTTTAGCTTGCGACTCTTTATTCGTTAAACAAAAACTAGTGTACTGCTGCTTGCTGGCTTTTAGCAATAAGGGGCGGCAGCTTGAAGAGTTTTTGAAACTACTGTCTTTGACGGCTATATAATATAAAGGAAGAAGCTCTATGCTTACCGTGTCCGACTGATTAGGATTTACATTCTCAAAATCGGCTGTCAACGCTGTGAGGTGTGCAAGAGCGAGAGAATCATGAGTTAACTGCGTGCTGCTCTTGGAATGGTTCATTTCGCTCATCATTTTGCCGGTATCGAAATCTTTCTTTGAGGCTTCCATATTGCCAAGCCTCTTTTCCAACTCCGACTTATCATAATATGCTTCAATAAAATAGGGAAACAACTCAATACATTTATTATAGCCTGCTAATGCTCCCTTAAAATCACGGACCATTTCTTTGAGCTTGGCAAGGTTGAAGTTGGCTTCAATATTATCAGGATTGAGTTGCAGCACTTTATTAAAATCAGCGATAGCAGCTTTATAATTGGTCATGTCAGCCTCCAGCGCTGCCCGGCTGAAATAAGCAGCTGCATTGTTCGGCTCATATTTGATAAGTGAATTATAATCTGCCAGCGCACCCTTCTTATCGTTGAGCTGGGCTTTGCTTTCCGCCCTGTTATAATAGGCATAAGTGCAGCCTGAATCTATCTTCAGCGCCTTGTCGTATTCCTTCACGGCGCCTGTATCATTGTTCATCTTATGTTTTGTTAATCCCTTTCTTACATATATATTCTCATTCTTCGGATTAATGGTGAGCGCTTTATCATAATCGCGCAAGGCCTTTTCGTATTCATTCAGGCCGTTTTCGGCAGCGCCCCTGCACAGGTAAAGATTCTCGCCTGCTTCTGAAATGCCCATGGGCGCCATCGAGTAAGCCTTGTTGCAATCGGCAACGGCTCCGTTATAATCCAGCGCTGAAAGCTTCGAGAAAGCCCGCTCCACATACATGGCAGGATCCGTATTATATTTGTCAAGAATTTTATTGAAGTCGGCAATAGCTCCCATAAAATCCTCCAAACGGTCTTTGGAGAGCGCCAGGAAATGATATGCATCATAATAGATAGGGCTGTAATGCGCTGTTGCGTCAAGCAAATCCTGCTTGGCACCCTGGTAATCGTTCAGGAAATATTTGCAAACACCGCGATAAAAATACGCCGCGCTTTCACCGGGTTTCACCTGCAGGCAAAGATTGAGCTTGGGCAAAGCATCTGTATAATTTTTCTCGTTTACATCTTTTACAGCCTCCTTGAAGTAAGTGTCAAAATTATATTGTGCAAACCCCTGCGACGTAAAAAGCAATAGAAAGGGAAAAAGTAACCGGAATTTTAAAAATGTCATCAGGGGTTTGCAAAATAAGACTGCGAAATTCGCAAAATAACTTCGGTAATCAGATTAATTTATGCTGAAGGGGTTTAATTGATTCTTAGAAACTGTTTAAATTTTATTTGAAGAATTTATTATGAAGTTCATGGCTAAAGCCATATTTATTTGTTTTAGTAACCCCGACCTTAAGGTCGGGGTTAGAGAATTAAGATTTTAAAGGGCTTTAGCCCTGACCTGTAAATTATCTGAAACAATTTTAAACAGTTTTTAAGTCAAAAAAACAAGGAGGCGCTTTTTTCCACCAACCTCAGACATTTTGCAATAAACGGATCACTATAAATTGATTTTTCCGGTAAAAATGAGCATTTCTACAAACATAAACTCAAAAAAGAAGTCAAAATCTGAAAAGGATTGTCTTACTTGCGCTTCGCCGCTCCTGGACACTTTACAATAAATGGACAATCAGTTATTCGGAATTAGTACAATTATTTTTTGTTTTGTTGGTTACGTCTTCTCATGGAAATATGAGGCAAAGGAGGATTATAAAATTTCAATCTTACTGTTAATTCTTTGCGGGCTTGCACTTCGTGTTTATGTTTCAACAGATTGTTGCTTACACTTATGGGATGAACGTTACCACGCCCTTGTTGCTAAGAATCTCATAAAACATCCGCTTATTCCAACTCTTTATGATAATCCTGTATTACCTTATGATTACAAAAGCTGGATTTCAAATCATATTTGGTTACATAAGCAACCTTTACCTTTATGGGCAATGGCTGCAAGCATGAGCCTGTTTGGGGTCAATGAGATAGCATTAAGAATTCCATCCATCATTTTATCTACATTAGGAATTTGGTTAATCTTTGCCATTGGAAGCTATCTCTTTAATAAAAAAACGGGCTTTCTGGCAGCATTTCTTTTTTCTATCAACGGGCTGATTGTTGAAACAACTGGCGGAAGAGCCGCAGCTGATCATATTGATTTATTTTTTATCATTTTTATTGAGCTGGCTGTTTTTTTTCTATTGCATTTGCAAAACATAAAAGAAGCATTTATAATAGACTTCTTTCATATTTGTTGCAAAAGGTAATTCCGTGTGCATTCCCCTTGGAAAGGGCACAAAGGAGGATGCTCTTGCCCCTTCTCCTTGGGAGAAGGGTGGGAGTGAGGCTTCTGATACCTTAATGTTATCATTTAATGATAAAAATAATATTTGTTTTTATTTAGGACTGCCATTACATTTGTACCATGATTTTATCTTTTCTTC
>PLYJ01000212.1 GCA_003151745.1 Bacteroidota bacterium | reverse complement strand
ATTTATTTAGGAAAGATGTCTAATAGTCTCTTTAGGCACTTTTTAGCCAGGTTAAGAAGAAGAACCAAATGTTACACTAAAGCATTGTATATGTTATTGCTTTCTGTAAAATTGTTAATGTCTAAATGGAACAACGATTTAACTATATTAAATTAACAATGCCCAAAAATGCACTTCTTGTCTAAAAAGATAGCTAGTTTTTTGAAAAGTTAGCTACATTTTTCAAAAGTTAGTTTCGTTTTTGGAAATCTATCTTCTTTTTTGAAAATTTAGCTATATTTTTTGAAAATGAGTCATGTTTCTTAAAAAAATAAGGGATGCTTCGTTACAAAGCCATCCCTTTTTCCTTTTTTATTTAAACTTGCTATTTCCTTACGGTTTCTTTCTTATTTAAACGGCAGATTAACCAGTGCCCAATACAATCCAACATCTGAAACAACTTTGTTAAAGCTATCAAAGTCGAGGGGTTTCACTACGTAGCTGTTCACTCCCAATTCATAACATCTTTTTACGTCGGGACTTTCCTGTGATGATGTGAAGACGGTGACAGGAATAGCTTTTGTCCTTTCATCCGCTTTTATTTTTTCAAGCACTTCAACGCCGTCCACCTTGGGCATTTTTAAATCAAGCAGAATCAGCACAGGCAAATCGGTAGTATCGCGGCCAGCGTACTTCCCTTTGCAAAAAATATAATCAAGCGCTTCTTCACCATCTTCTAAATGCAAGACCCTGTTCGACAGGTTGCATTCCTGCAAAGCAATCATGGTTAGCTTTGCATCAGCCGGGTTATCTTCTATGAGGAGAATATCTTTAATGTGAGCAATCATGGTAATATATAATACTAAGGTTTATAGAATTGTGACAGTGCTATAAATAATAAAGTTTGCAAAATTAATCATTTTCCATAAAAAAAACCTTTTTACTTTTATTCATCTCTTTTTTTGGGAAGAGAGAAATAGAATTTAGCCCCTTCGTTAAGCTTGCCTTCTGCCCATATAGCGCCGCCATGACGAGTAACAATCTTTTGAACGATGGCAAGACCTATGCCAGTGCCTTTGAACTCCGGTTGAGTATGCAGTCGTTGAAACACTCCGAATAGTTTGTGATAAAACTTCATATCAAAGCCGACGCCGTTGTCTTCCACATAATAAACATTTCTTTCCTTTTCAGCATAAGAGCCAACATGGACAATAGGTTGAGGCTTATACCCTGAATATTTTATTGCATTCGAAAAAAGATTAATAAATACCTGGCGGATGAGAACGCTATCGGAATAAGCATCGGGCAATTTATCAATCGTAATCTCAGCAATGTTATTTCCCTTTTCTGAATTCAAAACTTCTTTCATAGCGCTATCCGCAACACTGTTCATATCCACCCTGAATTTTTGAATCTCGTTTTTTCCCAGGCGTGAGAAAGCAAGCAGGTCGTCAATTAATTGCCCCCATTCGAGTAGCTTCGCTGTTAATAATTTTCAAAGCATCTTTGCCTTCATCGTCCAGTTTGTCTGCATAGCGCTTGGATACCAATTGAGTAAACCCGCTAACGGCGCGTAGCGGCGCACGCATGTCATGAGAAACAGAATAAGAAAATGATTCAAGCTCTTTGTTAGCCGATTCAAGTTCACTGGTTCGCTCCTTCACTCGCAGTTCCATTTCATTATCGCGCTTTTCAATTTGTTCAAGCATGTTATTAAATGCACGGCTGAGGGTGCTTATCTCATCTCTGCCTCTGACTATAGCGCGGCTTTTATAATCTTTGCTTCCTGTTATGGACTGCATAACTTCTACAAGATAGAGTAACGGCTTTGAAATATAGCTTTGCACAAAAAGAGTAATTAAAAAAGAAAGACATATTCCTATTATTAAAAGTATAAGACCTATTTCAAATTCCTGCTTTATTATTTCATTGAGAGGAGCCAAATCAACCTTTAGACAAACGGTACCTAATATTTCATAATCCTTGATAATCTCGTTATTTACCAAAAGATAATTGTTTTCATATTTAAATTGCGGAGCATTAACAGGAAACGGTGCAAAGTGAAACGTGTCAACTGCCTGCCTTGCATAGCTTGCAAACACATTCCCTTTTTTATCAAGAATGACTGCATTTTCTATGTCATTTTCCACATTTAATTCTGAAAGAATTCTGTTGGCTGCAGCATTATCTAAAAATTGCAGCGCCGAGCTGCTACCGGTGCTGATTACCTGCGCAATAGTAATAACGCTTTTAACTTTGCGTTCTTTATATCCTTTCGCCTCGCTGATTACAAAAGCAGCAAAACAAAGTCCCAATACAATAACAGAAATAATAACCTGCGTCAATACAAGCTTATTCTTTATAGATATATTACGGAATTCAAACATTTTTAATAGAAACGCTAATTAGGTTCTATTGATCCACAATAATAGCATGCTGCAATAATTCTGAACTTGCCTTTAATCCTGCAGTTGAAATTGATTTCAAGTTAGCTTCAAACTTTAGCTTGTTATCGGCTATGATAAAATTAAAAGCCGCGCCATCTTCTGACATTCCTTCCGCTTCCCCTATGGTAAGCATGCCTTGTGAAAGTCTTGATAAAAAGCCGTCCATAGCGTACGCGTTATGCCGGGATATAAACAGGATGTTACAAAAAGTAACGTCCTGCGGCTTGAAAAATTGCAGGATAACTATTTTTTTATTGTTCACTGTTTTGGTAATGGCTATTTCGGCAAGCGGCTTGCTGATGGGTGAGTTGCCAAGAACGCCGATGGTAAATTCATTCCCCTTTTGATACGGTCCCCAATCTATATACTTGCTGAAATTGTAAATAAAAGCTGCTTTCAGATTATATTCATCCACTTCCTTTTGGGGAGGAGACCATGCGGTGAGTGAAAATAAAAATAAGAGGCAACAGAGTCTCTTCATACAATTTTGATCCCGAGAATGGGCATATATCTTTAAAAAGTAACTGTAAACTTAAGCAGTGTTGTCCGGCCCGGTTGTTCAAGCACAGTGGATGTTGTTTTTCCGTCTGCATCGCGGAATCCCGGATCTACATAGACTACATTAAACAGGTTGCGGATATCAATGCTTGCGCTTAAATGTTTATCTGCCAATTTAGTGGTGGTGATAACCAAGTTGGTTAAAAAATATCCATCTACATCGCCATAAGGATCTGTTCTTGGTGATAAACGTTCGCCAATCCAGTTCCCTATTACGCTCACTGTGAAAAGGTCTTTGACATGCACAGCTATTCCTGCATTGCCTTTCACCTTAGCAATGTCAGCAATGTTGGCTACGATACCTAATATGGTATTTGATCCTCTCCCTTCCTGGTAAGTGAAATTGACAAAGCCGGTGAAGTGTTTTGAGAAAAGCATATCCATCTTAGCTTCTATCCCATTGATGGTTTCAGAAGTTGGATTTTTATTCGGGTTGGTGGTGGGCAGGTTGCTGATGGCAATGGCATCCGTAAGCTCATTACGAAAGCCGTTTACCTGCACGAGGTATGTTTTTGAAAGGGTATAAATAAAATTTGCTTCATACGTTTTAATTTTTTCGGCCTTGAGAACAGACCCTGGATATGCTTCATAAATTTCAGTGCTGGTAGGGGGGCGAAAGGCTGAGCCATACATGAGCTTAATGGTGAGCTTGTCCGCAGGCTGGTTCACGATGGCAAACCTGGGAGTTAATTCCGATCCATAATAAGAATCATAATCATAACGCCCTCCGAAGGTAAAGTCTGTTTTTCTAAGAAGATTGGTGCTAAGCACATATTGCAGGTAACTGCCGAAATGATCCCTGATATTATATTTTCTGGGCAAGAAGGTGGAGTTGAGATTATATAAGGTGTCGCGCCCGTCAAGCAGATAGACTGTTTTTGAATCAATCGTTACGCCATCAGTTCCATCTGAGACATTATCCTGGTAGTACTGAACACCGGCAGAAAAACGATGGTGACGGGAGAGTGTGTAATCTGCGGTAAGGTCTGCCTGGCTTCGGTTGGAATAGCTGGAGTAGGGCACATAATACATCGTAGTTGGAGTAATGCCAACATAGACATAAGAATTTTCGCCTATGCCTGTTTCACGGTAAGTCACTCTGCCCATGAGCTTTAATTTTTCGCTGGCTGCATAGTCTTCCTGCAGGTAATAAACGCGCGAAAAGGGATCTTCCAATCCCGGCTTTTCACCGCGCAGATCGTGCGCTGCAATGCCGACCACGCCTAAGTTATAGTTGCCCTGTGACGGAAGCCCGAAATACACTGTAGTGTTAGGCAGAATGGTGCCCCATCCCATTGGCGTTTCATAAGCCCTCGCGGCCAGTGTTGTTTTTGATTTTCCGGCTTCATAAGCGATAGAGCCGTTAAACGACCAGGCCTTATCTACATACGAACCGTCGTAGTTTGGGTCTATATTAGTAAACCGTGGTCCGTCTGTGCTATACATAGAGCCTGAAACGGCAATCTCAAAGTTTGATTTCTTTGTACCCATCATCACGGTTTCGAGAGAAGAATTAAAACTGCCGAATCCTTTTTGGTATTTTATTCCGTTTATCTCCGAACCTTTTTTGGTAATGATGTTAATGACGCCGCCAAAGGCATCAGCCCCATAGAGCGAAGAAGCGGGCCCCCAGATTATTTCAATGCGCAGCACATTATGCAGGTTGTATGCCGGGCCTGCCATATCGTTGCTGCCGATAATATTGTTTTCAACAATGTCATCAATCATCAGCAGGGCACGCAGGTTTTCTGCGCCATACATACCCCTGAAATAAATGAGCGTAGGCGCATATCCGTTAATGTGTATTAGATCAATGCCCAGCACATCGCGCAGCGCATCTTCGAGTTGTTCATATCCACGTTCTTCAATTTGTTGAGCCGTGATCACAGTCATGGTGGCAGGCGCTTCGGCTATGGTCTGCTCTGTGCCGGAGGCGGTAATCACCTTCACGTTTATAAGATCATCGAGGCTTAACTCGGTCAGGTCTTTAACGGTGGTGTCCGGCTGTTGCACCTGCGCTATGCCTGGCGAAGGGCCTGTGATCATAAAAAATAAGAAAGCAAGCAAAGTAATTCCTGCTTTCATTCCATAGGTGACAGATTTAAAATATCTGATTAAATACCTATCACGGGGAAGCGTTTTTGCTATCATTAACTTCTATCTTTAAAAGAATGTGCAAAGAAGGAAATTTTTCTTACAAATCAACAGTTTTTCGATCTAATGGCAAAATCGAAGGGTGGATTCCTGAAAATAAAAACATTGTTATTGCTTGTAGAAGTGCTTTTTACGTAATTTTCCATTCCCGCCATAAATTCGCGATTCTCTTTATCTTAAAAATAAAGAACCGATCCCGCAATGCTGTGGGATCGGTCACCCGTACAGAAAGCCATAAGCGCAGGAGATTCCGTTTTTGTGATTCGTCCGGTGAATCTTCAAACCCTTTACGGTCGTGCAACAGGGCATGTGTTATAAACGAACTGCATATCTCCTTTGGCTAATCTCATTGAAAAATTTCATTAGTGTCCATTTACGTGAGGCTTTATTCCAAGATGCTGCATATTCTGTTTCCAGCCATTTTACTTTAACCCGCTAAGACCTAAATTTCCTTCCTGCACCCAGGATGGTCTTAGAATAACTACCATCTTGAATTAATTCTGCTTTTCATCTTCTACATCAATTGCTTGACCGAATGCTAACAAAACCAATTAGGTGGATTATTACTGACTTATAACAACTTTTTTTATTGATAGAAACCCGTCATTATAAACTTTCATCATGTAAATGCCATTTGCTAAATCCTGCGTATTTAAGGATATACTTTGCTTTCCATTAACAGCTATCGGTTCGATAACCCGCTTGCCGCTAACATCCAACAATTCAACGATTGCCTTTTCGGGCAGGTCTATATTTAATTTTTCCCTTACCGGGTTTGGATAAACCTTAACGGACTCATCTTCTTTAATATTCAACAGGCCGGTTGGAATTGAATTGATTATTTTATAGCTGCAAGGATTACCATTAAGGTAAACTTTTATCGTACTCAAATCTGAGCTGCTTATTGGATTAAAAATTGTTGTGAAACGGATAGCTACTATCGGTGTATCGTTTTTATACCTGTCCGTGTTGAAGGAAGAAAAACGCACAATAGAGTCCAGGGTATCGTAATATGAAACAGGCTGTAAATGAAGGGTGAGGTTTATAATAGAATCATATATAAGATTGGCATGATTGAATTTAAATGAAAAATCAAGAGCGTTAACGGTATCATCTGACATAATATATACAGGAAACTGCACATCATCACCGAAGGTGGTGGCTTGCGAGAGGTCAAAGACCACTGTGTCCTGCGCATTAATGGCTGCGACCCTTGGATATTTTCCGACATTGCCGGGATTTCCGGCTATAACAACGCCTGCTCCTGCTGTTAATGCAATAAGCATGGTCAATATGATCTTTTTCATGATTTAAATTTTAACATGCAAAAAAAGCTTAATTCAGCTTCCCGGGTGTAATCAAAACATTAACATTAAGTAAACGATATGTTATCATGCTATATAAATCCGGCAATGTCAAAGAAATTGTGCTAAGCACAAAACAAATTCGGAAACAAGTACATGCTCATCTTGCTTATTTTAAGTATGGCTCATTTCTCCTTTTTATGTTTTTTGTACTGACATATTATCACCTAAGATTAAGTTTTGACATGACTTTCGTTTTGTAAGTTTTTCCTACAGGAATTAACCTTATCTCAACCGATAACATATCTTTTTCTATACACGAAATGCAATCCAGGCGAACAATAAAAGATCTGTGCACACGCATAAAATCTGTTTTCGGGAGCTTTTTTAATATGGCATGCATCGTGGAATAAATAGTATAACGTTCGTCCCTCGTGTATATGTTTACATAATCACACAGCCCTTCTATCAGGTAAATATCCTTCGGTCTGATTTTTTTAAAAACAGAGTTAATCCTAACATATATATCATGGCTTAGTGCTTCATTTGTCCGAACCGGTTGCATGGCAGATTCATTCACGGATGTATTGTTCATCATAGCATATGCATGAGGTAAACGCCTTACAACAGGATTGATTGAAGAACCTGCTTGTCGTACAGAAGAATTTGAAATTCTTCCATGCTGATGTTTCTGAGATGTTTTAGTTACAAGAGTAAGCACAAGTTTAAGTTTTAGGTTTTTTGTTAAATTTGATACTACAATGATAGAACCACTGTATTAGGGTATGTTTAGCAGAGTGTTACATTATTGCTATCTAATTCTTAAAATAAGTGATTGGATCGTTTGTAAATAATATAAAAGCCCCAACCTATGTTAGTGGAAGGGACTTTTCAAAAGGCTTATATAGTGATCCTGTTAATTTACCGGCATGTTTTGCCAAAATCCCCAAGGAATATCAGATAGTCGTAAACATCCACTATGCCATCCTTGTTCAGATCTTCCGGACAACTTGTACAGGGAGAGTCGAATAACACTACAAACATAAGATAGTCGCTGATGTTCACAACGCCATCCACATTAAAATCTGAACGTATTGTACCTATTGCAGCTGTAAAGACAGATGAAGTATCCGAACAACCATTTACGTCTGCGACTGTTACATGATAACTTCCGGCGGTATTAACATTTATTGTTTGACTGGTCTGTCCACCAGGCGACCATAAATAAGAAATATAGTTGCCGGCGTTTAAAACGGTTGAATCTTGTGGACAAAAAGATGAATTACCCGAAATGACAGGTGTAGGAAGAGCATTTTGAATAACAGGTACAGTTGAGGAACCCGAACAACCCACTATTATTGGTAACCGTTACTGTATAAATTCCGCCGGAAGTAATATTTATTGCCTGAGTCGTTTGTCCGCCGGGGGACCATAGATAAGAAGCGAAGCTGTCGGTGCTCAAAGTTGTTGATCCTCCGGCGCAGTAAGATAAAGCACCTGAAATAAAAGGAGTCTGCAATGAGCCGTGGTTGATAGTCAGATGCAATGTTGCAACAGAATCGCAACCGACTGCGTTGAGAGTAGAATAAGCCTTGTCCCCGCTACTGGTATAGGTTGTGCCGTTCCATATATAACTGCTACAAGCTGTTGCTGATTGGCTGGATGTGGAACTGCTCTTGATATTGACCGATGCGGTAGCAGTGGCAGAACAGTTATTATTGGTAGCTGTTACAATATAAATTCCGGATGCTGCGGTTGTAACGGCTGTGATGGAAGGGTTTTGTAAGAAAGAAGTAAAACTATTAGGGCCGCTCCAGGAATAGGATGTGGCTCCGGTAGCGGAGGAATTCAGATTTACATCAGCCCCGGCACAATTTGGTCCACCACCTGATGCAGTAACAAATGATGGCGTTACTTTAATAGTAACTGACATGCCGGCTGTGATATGACCGCAGTTATTGGTAACTGTAACAGAGTAAGTACCCGCTACGGCAGATGTGGTGGGATTTTGAGAGGCGGAAGTAAAGCCGTTCGGGCCTGCCCATGAATAGCTAAGAGTTGGACTTCCGCTTCCGGATGAACTCAGACTTAAATTAGCCCCGCTGCAAACCGGGCTATTACTGGTTGTAGCAACAGAGGTCGGCGGTGTAAAAACAATAACTGTTGTGATAGCCGTAGCAAAGCCACAACTATTGGTAGCTGTTACAGAATACGTGCCGGCTACGGCAACTGCAACGGTAGGATTTTGAGACGGCGAGGTAAAACCGTTCGGACCTGCCCACGAATATCTAAGCGTTGGACTTCCTGATGCGGATAAAGCGAGATTTATATTAGTCCCGGCACAAACCGGGCTGTTACTGGATGCGATAAGAGATGACGGTGCCACATTAATTGCAACTGTTGTAGTTGCAGTGGCAGAGCCGCAGTCATTAGTAACTGTCACGGTATAAGTACCTGTTGCCGCCGCCGTTACATTGGATATAGAAGGATTTTGCGATGTTGATGAAAAGCTATTAGGCTCTGCCCACGAATAAGTAAGTGTTTCGCTTCCTGTTGCATCTGAAATAAGGGTCAGCGTGTCGCCGGAGCAAGCCGGGCTATTATTGCTCACTGACGCTATGATAGGAACATCGCAGAGATCAACGGCAGGTTGGTTGGCAATCGCTGTGTTTAATTCCGGAATATTGCTCGAAGCAGAAGCAAACACAACAATGTTTCCGGAGGTAAAAGATTGAGCGTAGTTAGTTAACGCCACGAAAATTGCTATTGATAAAATAAATATTTTTTTCACAATAAGCCGGGAGTTTAAAGTGAGGGGATAATTAATTTTGACATTCTGATAAAAACTTGCTCCAAAAGTGTAAACAAACCATTCAAAGAATGTTAGCCCATCATCATCTTACTATTAAAAATATACTATTGAATTGTTAACGAAAAAGAAAGTTTTCGTTACAAACGCAGTCCTGGTCAACAATTCTTCTTTCTATTCAATAACCAGTTCTTGCTGCTGCACATCACCGGGCTGCTGCACATCACCGGATAGTTGAACAACATAAACACCCTTTGGCAAAGAGCTGACATCAATAGGGTAAAGCATCCCGTAAGATAAATGAATCATCTGCCCGAGCATTGCCTCACGACCGTTAACATCAAAAATACGCAACATAAAATCTGCTTCCTTAACACCTGCTTTGTGCATGGACGCCCAGCTTACATTCACATAAACTATGTCAGAAGCAGGGTTAGGATGTAAACTAATCATATTTGTCAGGTTATTATAAAAATTAACTACAATTGTTTTGCTTGTTACAGATCTTTGGTCATAATCCGTTTGCATGAGACGATAGTAAGATGTGCCGGTTAAAGGATTAAAATCCTCGCAGCTATAGCTTAACTCCTTGGTACTGTTACCCGCGCCTTTGACCTTTTTGACTGATTCAAAAATCTTTCCATCGCCGCTTCTTTCAACAGTAAAATAGTCATTATTAATTTCAGAAGCCGTTGTCCATGAAACGAGGACACCTTCATCACTTTTTTCCGCATAAAAATCTAATAATTCTACAGGCAGGATAGAATTAACATTCACATCGATTGAAAAAATGGTAGAGCAACCGTTTACGTTTGTTATGGTTACAGAATATATTCCGGCAGAATTAACTTCAACAGATTGTGCCGTAACTGCGGTAGACCATAAATAAGTATATCCCAAACCTGTTGCAGCGCTAAGAGAAACTGAATCTCCTGTATTGAAAGTCGTCGAACCGCCTGCCGTAATTCCTGTTGACGGAACAGCATCTATTATTTTAACACTGCATGAATCACCATTCAAATAAGCTTTTATTGTATTTAGATATGCAGCACCTATTTGTCCTGAAAGCAAATTAAAATAAATATATACCAAGGGTGTATTATTCCCGATCTGCTGCAGTGACCATGAAGTAAATCTCAACGTACTGTCAGGAGGGTTATAATAGGAGGATTCATTTAAATATGCCTTGTGATTTGCGACACTGTCGTAGGTAAGATTTATGTGATCATATTTTAAAGAAAAATCAAGTGTATATATCGTGTCATCCGATAAGATTGAAACGGGAATTTGTATGTAAGCACCGGCACATGTAGCTTGTGACAAATCAAAAACAACCGTATCCGCTGAATTAATTATTAACGGAGATGCGGTGGAAGCCAATGAGGTAAAAACGGTTAATGTTAAAACAAATAGTAAAGCGACTACCCCACTTTTCATCTCTTTAATTTTATGATACAAAAAAACGCTAATTAGCAATAGCGGGTGTAATCAAAATATTAAGGTTATGTGAACTCTTTATCAAAAATTAAAACTTGGGAAGTTTACACTGGCTACCATATTCTTAGTTATTTTAACAGGCCTCCGAAAATGAAAATTTAGCACACCGTCAGGAAGAGACACTTTCAAAGATTTCACATAACTTGAAGACAATAGACCTCTTTCACCCGATGCATCGGGTTCAATCTTATTTAGGGGGTCTGAAATAAGTGCAGGATTGCTTTACAGCAGTTAATAAACAGGATTCTCTCTATTAGTTTTCACGGCATTGTTAAGTTAGTATAGGTATGTTAAACTTTTTCATGGTTTAATCTAGGCGAATATGGTTTTTGATAATTAATTTCATCATTCAAATTCTGAAATCGGCAATCACCTATATTAACTTAACAATGCCAGAAAGGTTATGTATGAAATTAACAGAGTTACGCATGAAATTAATGAGGTTGTGTGAGACCCGAAAAGGCGATGTGAAGAATTAATAAGATTACGTATGAAATTAATAAAGTTATTTATGAACCTGATAAGGTTATGCAATACCTGAAAAGATGATGTGTAACTTCAAAAGGGTTATGCAAAGCCATGATATGAC
This sequence comes from Bacteroidota bacterium, assembly GCA_003151745.1. Taxonomy (GTDB): domain Bacteria; phylum Bacteroidota; class Bacteroidia; order AKYH767-A; family 2013-40CM-41-45; genus PALSA-967. The sequence goes on along the minus strand of PLYJ01000212.1, from coordinate 22,193 downwards.
TATGCATCATTTTTGCATGTGCTGGATTGCGAATTATGAAAGAGGTCTAATGCATAAAAAAACCCTGTCCGTCAGTTGACGGATAGGGTTTCTTTATTTGCTAAATGTTCTTGTTCCTTAGATATTACTTATTAATAACAACTTGTTTTACTGATACAAACCTGTCGTTAGAAACCTTCATTGTGTAAACACCGGCAGCAAGAGTGAAGGTATTGATTTGCTGCTTTTCATTTGCATTTACATTGATTGGATCTATAACCTGTCTGCCATTCATGTCAAACAACTGCACAGTTGCTTTTTCAGAAGCGGAAACATTTAATACTCCGTTTGCAGGATTTGGATAGATGCTAACGAAATTAGCAGCAGTTAAATCGTTTAATCCTGTAGGAAGAGTATTAACTATAGCAGGAACCAAATTACCATTCAAGTAACCCTGAATTGATGTCAAATCAGTCGCATCAATAGTGTTACCATTTACAGCAAAGCGAACAGTTAACAGCGTCTTGCCGGTTTCATAATTCTGAAGGCTGTTTGAAGTGTACCTTAATGTGTTATCTGAAGAATTGAAGTTAGCAAGATCTTGCAGATAGTTAACATCATCGTTTACAGAAACGAAGGTAAGCTTAGCCATGTTGAATTGTAAAGAGAAGTCAAGTGCGTTAATAGCATCTGTTGCAACAACAGAAACTGGAACATCAACATAACCTCCGTTAACAACAGCATTTGACAGATCAAATACAACTTCATTGCTGGAGCTCTGACGGAGTGTACCGTTTGAACCAACCGTTGCATAGTTTCCGTTCACGTCACCTAACAATATACCATTATAGGTTTCGCTGTTTGCAAACGTGCAGCTGAATTGGCTGGTAGCAGGCAATGCAATGCAGGTAGGGCGAAGAACAGGAACACGGGCTTTTGAGAATCCAACTCCGTCATCACCGGGATAAGAAGTAGATCTGCTATAAGCAGGGTTCGTGTTTAATCTTGTTGCATCAACGAATGACCAGTCAGCTGAATTGAAGTTAGGATCTAACGGGTTGATGCGGTTACCTGCGTTGTCGTAGTTCCATGCTTGTTCGAATTCAAGAACTAATAACACCGCTCTTGCATTGATCTGTGAAAGGTCACCTGCGCTGATGTGTCCGTCTTCATTCACGTCCATAGCAATTGCCTGGAAGATAGTTGGAACGAAGCTTGGATCATTAGCTAACACTTTCCTGGTGAGGAATGCGTCGAAACCGTTGATGACAGATTGAACGTCAGTAGTACCTGCTATGTCTCTCTTGATATTGATGTCAGCACCGTTACCTACATTGTAAACGAAGTTGCCGGAGAAATCAGGTTGAACAGGTAATGATGCATTCAGGCAGTTACCATCAGTACCATATATATTAGTGATGAGGTACTGTGATGAATGAGCAGGATCATACTGAAGAGGACTGTTGTCGGCCCAGAATCTCAAAGAACCGGTGAAAGAACTGTCTCTGTGAGTCTTGTATAAGCCAGTGTTAACAGCCCTGTTAACTACACCAACAATGTAACTTTCCTGGATAGAGTCAACGCTGAATGATGCTGAATCAAGAGTTGCAAAGTTTGCAGTCTTGGAGAATTCAGCACAGAACACGTTTCCTATTCCGTGGAAGTTTGAATTTGCAGGAGCTGATGCATTGAAGTATAATGAAATGAGCACCTGGCTGTGAGCAGCATCAACAGTAGCTAAATAGTCAACATAACTAGGAGTAACTAAGTCGCTGCTAACAGTAATAGCACCTGTTGGAATTACTTTAGATGCATCATAGTGCAACACTAAATCATAACCCCTGATGTTCTTCACTGAATCCTGAGCTGCAATTGGTAAGCAGAAAGTTCCGGCTTCGCAATTGTTAGAAGAACCGACAACACCATAAGGCTGATGAGCAGGCACGATGTTGATTGTTACAGGGGCAGAAGTTGTTTGTCCGCCTACGTTGTCAACAGCAACTGCAGTTAACACGTGAGTTCCAAGCGTGCTTGTCCAGTTTGTTGAATATTTACCACCGCCTAAAGTACCAAAGCCGATAGATACATTGTCAACAAAGAATTGTACTGAAGCAACACTTCCGTCTGCATCAGCAGCGACTGCTGAATCAGCAATCACTGAACCTGCAATGAAAGTAGCATTGTTTAAAGGAGAAGTGATGCTAACAGTAGGATGAATATCAGGAACCAGTGTGCCCTGAAGAGCAGCAAATAAATTTTCACCTGCCTGAACATTCTGGTTAACATAAGTAACTGATCCGCCAATTGAGTCACCAAGAATGATGTTCAACTCATAGTGCAGAGTTCCATCAGTTGTGATCTGTGCAATCAGGACCTTGTTAGTAGGAGTAGGACCAGATACGCCACCTAAAGCAAACCATGCTCCGCCGCTTACCACAACTGAATTACCACCTACGCTGCCATCTCCGAGAGGATCAAGCTCAGTTGTAATTCCAAGAAGTGAAGTAGCAGGAGTTGATCCGTCAAGAAGACCATCCTGTGTAGTTAACGGAATGCCTGCGAAACCATCGTTGTTATGTAAAATTGAATTGATGTTTCTGCTTGCATAATCAGTTGCTCCGTTGTCTTCTGATTTTAGAACACCGATATCAGTTTTACCTGCGCGGCCAAACGACACCCATGAATCAAGCATAAGCGCATTGTGCTTAAGCTTAGTAGTGTCATAAGCATCAGGAGTAGTAGCTCCGTTTACGTTGTCATTGTAGAAACCGGTGGTAGTAGTGAATGTTACCGAGTGGTTTGCATTACCAAATACATCCAGCAGCTTGTACCCTGAAGACATATCAACGTAGAACCTGTAGGTAACCGAGCCAACAGGCAGGTTGCCATTGCTCGCCGCCGAATCAGCAGCATTTGACACGTAGTATTTTTCTACTACGAGTCCATCCAGCCCTTGGGCGTGGGTCAGGCTTGCCACTAACAGAAGGCATAAACCCATTATTATTTTTTTCATAGCGTTTATTATTTGTATAAGATTATAATTGTTTTTAGTTTTTGGATTTGAGTCCTGAGATATGAGACCGGGCAATCCCGATACTCATATCTCATTACTCAAGCCTGTTTGTTATTATTTGTCTAACTGACCGAATTTACCAATGAAGATGTTGAAGTCATTGATGTCAGTAACGCCATCCTGGTTAATGTCAGTAGGGTTAGACTGAAGTCCTGCAGTGGTCTTTAACACAGTAGCATAAGCCCATCCGGATAACCAGCTTGGTTGACCGGGTGCAAAAGCGCCTCTGTAATTTTCTGGTGTAAAGAAACCATCAGCAGGAGCAACGATGTTAGTAGTGAAAGGAACTGCTGTTGGTGACGGTGGCACTGCATCGTATTGAGTACCTACAGCATTTGTTGCATCATTCATTGCCCAGATAAAGTTAAAACCTGCAGGATTAGCATCAATAGCTATATTACCATCAGTAGAATAAAACTTAGCTGTATCGCTTGCACTTGGCTGGTGAATAGAAGGATTAGCTATATATCCTCCAACTCCTGATGCCTTATCAACATCTATTGACAAAGGCGCTCCGACAGATGGTCCGCCTGTAACGTGCCCAGTACCAATAAAAGTATTGTTTTTAACTACAAGGTCACCTGCAATCCAGTTATCATAAGCGTCAATAACCGGGTGTCCTTTGGAACTGAGTGTCTGTGCTCTTGTGCCTTCACCTGATACATTATTATGGGTGGGACCTGCTGTGCAATAAGAACATCCAACAAGATTACCATGACCATCACTACCGTTTTTCCACAGATTAAGACCTACTGCGAAGTTGGCAAATACACAATTGTACCATTCACCTTCAGTAAGCTCCTTTGCCATAATAGCAGCCATTCCTGTATTATCGCTGGTTTCTTTCTTTTTATCGTTTCCTATCATGGTGCAGTTGTAAAAAACAGGGTGGGAACGATAGCCTCCCAGACGGTTATTATTAGGACCAAGATCAAAAGTAGCTACGCCGCTGCCATTACCTGATTGGTCGTCATCCGCATCGCATTCAAACCCGTTATCAACGTCTCCAAAATTTCCATTGTTTGTACCATTCCCGGAAACACCTGTATCCTGAGTTGCTGATTTAACCATAAATATATTTTGCGCTTTGCCACTGTATCCGTCATCAAAATCAAAGCCGTCATCATTGCCAAACATAAACGTGCTGTTCTTTACGTTTACAGTGCCACCCCAGAATTCCATGTTGTCATCAGCTGCAGCAATAACTTCCACGTGATCAATAGTAGTGCCTCTTCCTACAGAACCAAGAGAAATTCCGTTGATTTCAGAACCTACAGCAAGTATTGCTCCTGCAAAACGCACAGAGAGGTACCTGTATATCCCTGAGTTATCGTTGTCATCAAAGTGCTCACCGATGCTCAGGTTAGCACCAAATTGATGCCTGTAATCAACTACACTGCTAAATCCTTCAAAATTGCCAAGACCATCTGCAGAACAAAGGTGTCCGTCCAGAAGCGGATTGAAAGGACCGTCAGCAGCAAGAGTTAAGCAGTTGCTGGCTCTTCCTGCGATTACAAGTCCGCCCCATTTCTTCGTAGTAAAGGTGCCAATTGGATAACTTCCATCCAAAGGGTCTTCAATGTTAGTCATGATGATCATGCAATCAGAAGAACCCGCAGCGATCATTTTGCCGCCTCTTTCTACTACAAGAGCACAAGCAGAATCAGGCGTAGATCTAAAATCTCCACGGATAACGGTACCCGGCTCTATGGTAAGCGTCTTGCCATTTCCCACATAAGTCTTCTTGTCAACAACCCATGTGTGGGCACAATCAAGAATTACATTGGTTGCTGCTAATTCGCCGGTAGTATCACCGGGAGCTACCAATGTAGATAAATTAACCCTGGGCCTGGATGACTCCGGAGTAGGGCATCCGCAGGATGCGCCATTGTTTACCTGGGCATAGCCAGATGAAACAAATGCAACTGCCATTGCAACAGTTGCAAGCAATTTAGTTGTTAGTTTTTTCATTTTGTTAATTTTTTTAGTTAGGTACATCATTATTGATGAACGGGGGCAAAAGTCACTTATGGAGGTTATGAGAACATAAATTGAATTCTATCAAATCATTATCAATATGTTAACGAAATGAAAAGAAAAGCTAGATATATCTGTTAAATACAAGTAAATGTTACTGTAAAATGAAATAATAACCATATCCTCCTTGAACATTTATGACCATACTATTTTCCATACAGTTGGTGTTTCGGCTAATTGATAACAATTCATCAATAACACTGTTTGTAAACAGTATCAAGCGCCCTGAGTGAACTTACAGAGGATCGGCACGTCTGCTGCAGAATTTTAGAGGCAATCGGGGAATGTCCAGATTATATGAAGAGAGGAAAAAAAATCCTTTTATACGCTGCGGATTCACGAGTCAATCCTGCTTTAGCTTGAAATAATTCAATTGTTTGTTCGATAAATAACGTTGTTCGCCATTATTTTTCAATCTTTAACACAACGCACAGAAAATCCATAGTTTTTAGAGCAGTGAGACCTAAAGACATTTTCATTCTTGTAATCTAAGTATCGATACCATGCTGTTGTGTTGCCTTCATAAGTAGTAGTTGACCACCAAAAGCCGGTTGAGAAATAACCGGGGTAACCCGTAACACCATTGAAGAGACGACATCCGGTTGCTAAAGCAGTGAACCCGCTTTCGTTGGTTGCCCATACATTTCCATAGGCAGCCCAACCTAAGGGCGCTTGTATTTTTATTTTCTCACCTTCATCTGTGCCACGCCATTCAAGTTTGTCAGCTTCAGCCTGGCTCATTCCGAGATACATTTCAAGTACTTTCCACTCTTCATCGTTTGGAATATGCCAACCCGCCGGAGCTAGTTTACTGGTGTTATTTACTGCATAATTATTATAGAGCTTACCAATAACATTTCCAAGATCGTCTTTATTATTACAAAAGGCGCCGATGGTATCTGTACTCCATTGAGCACTATCAGATTCAATTTGGTTTATATATGTACCGTCGCTGTATATTCTTGTTTTCAAATCCTCCGCCATCCACCACTGGTTGCCGATTTTCACAGTCTTGTAAGTATTTCCCTCATTGTCAGTTAAGGTTCCTGTTTCAGGTGGCGGTGGTGTCTCGTTACTCTTCCTGCAACTGTTAGTAAGCGTTACAATAAATAAAAGTGAGACAAAACAAGCAATGCTTGAAATACGATAAAATCTATTCCCGCAAAGTATCCAAAACCTGTTAGTGGTGCTTTTAGCTTTCATTTCAATTCATTTAAGAAATCAATTCTTTATAAACGTTTTGATATTAGAAGAGTCTCCAACAAACAACCGGAACATATATAATCCTGATGCAAGCTTGGATATATCCAGTTGCTCATTTATGCTTCCGCTAACCACACCCAAATCCTTCACCATGATGAGCCTTCCAAAAGAATCATATATTTCATACTTGCTTTCCAGGTCATTTACATCAGGAATCTGAACGGTGATTTCATTCTGGGCAGGGTTAGGGTACAGAGTTAGTTCACTGGCTCCCCTGTTCCTGTTAATGCTTAATGACGGACAAACAACAGCAATATCACGGTCATTACAATATCCAGGATAACAACATAAGGATTGGATATTAAAATTAGTATTGGGGTCGTAATTGCAGGCCGTTTTATCCATACAACCCAAAACTACAAGCGTTTTGCAGGAATCCGGATTATCACAACCATAAGCAGAGCTATATTCCAAATACTTAGGATCCTTGCATCCGCACGGCAGGGGATAAGTGAGGTATGGACTAATCTTGAGCGTGTCATTATTAGATTCACCATTGGCAAACTTTGCAACGTAATATATGCTCTTTCCTGTTGAATCCAGCAATATAACATTCAGTTCAAATGAAATGTCTCCTTTCGTAGTTAACTGGGCTACCAATACCTGGTTGCTGTCACGGTTAACTCCGGTAACCCCGGAATTTCGTAAGTATGCATTGTTGCTGATAAATTGATTGCCCGGAATATAAGAACTGAAAATTGTAGAATCCACATTGCCGGTAATTAAATCTAAATCTCCGCTACTATTCCAATTTGTAGGGATGCTGCCTATTGTATCCATTCCATCAGAAGTAGTGAGAGGAATACCGGCTGCAGAGTCGTTATTTCGCAGTAAACCACTATCAACCGGCAAGCTGCCTCCGTCATTATTTACACCACCGATAAAAGAACCATCTCTGTCTTCTGTTTTTAACGTTCCGAAATAGGTTTTAGCGGCAGCCGTTGTTGTCTGGCCAAGTGTTAGCCATGTATCCAGCGCTACAGTATTGTATCCGTAGCGGTTTTTATGAAAGAGGTATCCAAAAGGCTGGTCATTATCAATGTTATTAAAGAAGTTAGCCGTGCTGGATATTTTAAGCGCATGATTTATATCACCATATATTTCATAAAGCTTATAGCCGGGAGCCATATCAATATATATTCTATAGGTTGTAGACCCGGGTTCAAGGTAACCGCCCGTGGTGTCTGTCGCATCGAGGTCATCGGAAATATAATAGGTCTCAACAATTACTTTTTCCAATTGAGCATACAGAGAACAGGGGAAAACCAATGCACACAGAGATAGAATGAATATAATTTTTTTCATTATCATAAGGATTTAAAGTTTATATGAAAGACCAAGTAGATAATTTGTTCCATAGGTATACTTGTCGTAATAATTATTCTGACCGGGCAGTATACTCCATCCGTCAGGATATTTATAGGCACGTATGATAGGGGCATTTAATATATCCCGCACGGTAAAGCTGGCGCTAAAATGTTTGCTTAACTTTTTAGTAACCTTGCAATCTAATACGTTCCTTGGAAGTTCATATACATCCGGTATTACCCCCGGTAAGGATGTGGCGATAGCAAGCCTTGCGCCTTGTACGTTATAACTCAAAGCAACAACAAGCCCAAGAGAATCTGCTGTATATGTAAGTATACCATTCACGACATAAGGCGCCTGCCCAAACATAGAGCGGGTCACTGTATCTATCGGTATATAGGTTGCAATTCCCTGTATCAATTGCAAGCTTTTTTGGTCAACGGTGGTACTTGAATTAACAAAAGTAACGTTCGCTCTTAGGTCTAATTTTTTTGTAAGCATTTTTCTTCCCTCAAACTCAATGCCCTTGACGCTTGATTTATCTGCGTTTTGCCAGCTGTAATTACTATATTGCACTAACTCTATATCATTATAAAATTGCTTATAAAATAAACTAACCGATAAGTTATCTCCGTTTTTGAAATAGGATTCAGCCCGCAGATCATAATTATTGATTTGCACAGTTTTAAGATCAGGGTTGCCAAACACGACTGCGTTCAGTTCATAGTCAAGGACAGCATAAGCCGAAAGCTCTCTTACGCTTGGACGCGCAACCGTCCTGCTATAATTCAACCTCAAATTAATTGGTGATAATTCATCATCCTTTAATTTGTATATGATATTGGCACTTGGAAGAAAGTCCACCTCGTCTAATTTACCGGGTTGAGCAGGAGGTAAGTTAATATTATAATCCCTTCGGGGGTCATTAGGTGCGTAACCTAAAGAATCAAATTTATCAATATCAGTATATATATTCGCATGCTCTACCCGGAGCCCTCCTGCAAACCGTAATTTAGGAATGAAGCTATAATCCACCATGGCAAATCCGGCTTCCTGAGAACTTCTGCCAAAAGAATGATTGGCCGGAGAAGGGTCATCCTGGTAATACCAATTTATGTTGCTGTTGTTGATTGCAAACTGGTCAAGACTAAAATATTGATCCCAATTTCCATTTTGGGGTGATTGTGGACCCGGTCCGCTTTGCAAGGAGAAATCATACCTGTCACTTCTTTGCTGATCGTTTTGGTAAGAACCGCCCAACTTTAACTTTCTTATTCCCGCAGTTGGGGAGTTTCCAAGAGGCAATTCAAATGATAACCGGGAATCAAATAAATTATCTGTCAGAAATCTGTAATACCTGTTTACCCCCGCTCCTTCATCCGGACCAATTGAATAAACAGTATCCTTGCCGTTAAATGATTCCCCGTATTGAAAATATATAAAATCCGGAACGGAACTTTTCCCCTGGGTGTAAGAAGCGTTTGACTCTATTTTCACTTTTGTAGCAGGTAAATAATGTTCTGTTTTTAACTGGTAAACCAACTGCCTGCGTTCTTCATAATACTGAGCGATAGTACTGATGTCAGCAACATCAAAGTCATGAGCGCTTCTTACGTTGTTTACTCCTGTAAAATTAGGCATAAACAGAAGTGACACACTGTTATTAGGGTTAAGCTTATAGGCTAAATTTAATAAAGCGCTCCACCCGTTGGTTTCTTTGCTGATCTGCTGATCTGCATCTGTGGAAAGATCCCTTCCTGTAATGGATTGTTTTGCCCTGCTGGTGGTGGAGTTCGGGTCATACTGAATATTGCTTCTATATCGGTAACCGAATATATATCCAAAAGGTTTTCCGAATAATTTGATTTGGTTACCAACGCTAAAACTCTGGCTGAAATTAAGGGGTGCTTGTCTTGTTGTCGTGTTCCAGTTGTCAGGAAATGACTGACCCGTTTTAGCAACATTAGCATTTATAATATTAAAAGCTTCTGACTGATAGGGGCCACTTAAGTACAAACTTTTTGCAGTATTAAAAGCGGATTGATCATTAAACTGCGCCGGCGCTAAAAGTCCCAGTTGAATTAATCCTAATTTGAAGTATGTGTTACCAATTGCACTATTATCTGTCCACCCCGTTATTCCCATCGAGCTGTAAAATGGGCCAAGGCCTAATGCAATAAGCTGTTGATATTGACCGGGAGCCAGGTTAGCTGAAGCAAAACTAGAGAGGTCATGATCACGAAAACCATTATCATAGCCCAGCCAGTCCGTAGAACTTCTCTCAGAAGATATAACATCTTTAAAAGTGGTTTGGGCATTGTATCCGGCTGAAACTTCTGCATTCACTTCCAGCTTGTCAGGATAGTCCTTGGTTTCTATAGAGAGATAAGCTCCTGCCCAATCACCGGGTAAATCAGGACTTGCAGTTTTCGTAATCACTACATTATCTACCAGACTGGCAGGAAACAAATCCAATTTGATGTTGTTTGTAAACGGATCCAATGTTGGTATTCGTGATCCGTTAATAGCCGTTTTTATATATCGGTCGCCTATGCCCCTTACATTAAAAAAACCATTGCTGGTGGTTGAAACTCCCGGCACTCTTGCTACTGCAGAAGTGACATTTACGTCGCCGGTTTTTTTCATTGTTTCTGAAGAAACATAATCAATAGATGTAGCTGATTTCTTTTTGACATTCTCCATGTAGTAAGTATTTGCTTTTACTGCCTTGCCAACTACAACCACTTCTGAGATTGATTGAGTTGCAGGATGCATGTCAAAATTCTTAATGATAACTCGCCCTTTAAGAGGATGAATAATCTCTTCTACTGTTTGATAACTGATATATGAAACAATTAAACTTTGAGGAGCATCATCTGGAATCTGAATGGTGTAATTACCCTCAAAATCTGAAGCGGCTCCAACGGAGCTATTTGATTTCAATACAACAGTTGCACCAATGATCACTTCTCCGTTTTCATCGGTAACCTTTCCCCTGACAGTGCATTGACCGAAAGAAACAGCAATGCTGATTAAACAAATAAATGCTGATAGAAGGAGTCCTTTCATGTTAATAAATACAACTTGAAAATTAACTGAGTTGAAAATTTGAGGGTGAGCCCCTTTTAAAATTTTCAACTCAGATAACCTTTAGTCCCGCCGGAGCAGGATAAATTATTTCTTAATTTTTGACTATTTTCTGATAAGAAGTACTGCCATCCATTGTAAGCTGAATAATATATAATCCGCTTGCTAATGATGATACATCTAGATGCTCTAAGTAAGAACCATTGATCCTGCCGAGTTTCTTGGAAGAAATAACATTTCCTGCAACTCCATAAATGGTATAGCCATTGTCAGTACTTTCTTTAGCAGAAACAATCTCCATGTTAACATGATCGTTTACAGGATTAGGGTAAACTTTAAATGAGGCAGTGGAAGAAGTAATATTCTTCACACCCACTGTGTTACTGCAAAAATTAAGATCCGCAAAATAAATTTCACCATTGGCAGTATCATTATTTGCCGTATATAACCATGTATTACCTACTGAATCGCCAATCTGAATATTTAATTGAAAGCACATTACGCCATCTGTAGTAATTTGAGCAATTAATACCTGGTTAGCAGTATCAGGACCTATGGCGCCATTGAGACATGCCCATGTGCCATTCGTTGTTGAAAATAAATTGCCTGCGTGATTGGCAGCATCTAATACTTCAATTGCTGAATCAATTCCAACCGTAAGAATGGATCCCGGTGTTCCTGCTATCAGGCCATCTTGTTGAGTTAACGGAATGCCTGCCTTAGCATCATTATTTTGTAAAAGACCGTCAGAGTTAACTACATTTGAAACTCCATTGTCCCGGGATTTAAGAATCCCGAAGTTGCTTTTGCATCCCTCTCCCATAGATATCCACGAATCAAGCATTTCAGTATCATGTGCATCATTTGCCTTGCTGATGCTATGAGGAGTGGTTGCTCCGTTGGAATTATTAAAAAATGACGTTGTAGTTGATATAGATAGGGGATGTGTTGGTGAACCATAAACCGTTTCCAATTTATAGCCTGGACGCATATCCACGTAAATCCTGTATGTGACGGAACCTACAAGCAGCGTGTCTCCCGATGTATTAATACTCCCGGTATAATCGTCAGCATTTGATATGTAATAATTCTCAACAATGATGTTTTCTAAAGGGCTTTGTGCATAACCGAAGGCACAGAGCGAAAGGAAAAATAAGCTTGATATAATTTTTTTCATGGGGTTTAGTTTAATTTAGGTATATATGACTTGATTTATTTGATATTATTTTTTACAATGAAATTATTTTGTTGTAACATCCTGGCTCGTTTGATCAGTAACAGGAGGATATGTAAGGGTAGGAAGCATAACTTCGTGCTTCCTCCTTGGATTTCTTGCGACATATTGCTCAGGTTTGCCAATTAGCGGCTTTCCTATTTGTATGTTGAGTTCAAAAGAAAGCTGTCCGTTTGTTGTTAACTGGGCAATCAATACTCTGTTGTTACTTGAATCAGGGCTGCTGGCGCCATTCACTGTAGCCCATGCTCCATAGGTAGTTGAGAATATGGAGCCTTTTGCACCCTTGTCAAAAACTTTAATGGCAGTATCAATTCCAAACGTGGTGACAGCGGGTGGAGTTCCCGCAAGAAGACCGTCTTGTTTCTTCAGCGGAATGCCGGCTGCAGTGTCTTCATTTTGTAAAAGTCCTTGTTCGCTAACAATTGTGCCCACACCATTGTCATTCGCTTTAAGAATTCCCCAGTTGCCTTCTGAAGCAGCGCCAGCAGATAACCAGGAATCAAGCATGACAGTATTGTCTTTTAGATGATCTTGGGAAATGGAGTTGGCAATTGAACCGCCTTTGTCATTGTTATAGAAATAAGTTGTAGTAGCTATTCGCAGTGGGTGATTGGTTGTGCCAAAAGCTGATTCAAACTTATATCCCGGAAGCATATCTACATAAATCCTGTATGTAACCGCACCGGCTTTAAGCTTACCCCCATGTTTTGCAGATTTTGCGGCATCTTTTGCATCAGCTACATAATACTTTTCAACTATAATTCCCTTCAATCCATGTTGCACCTGTGCAAAGAGAAGCGATGGAAGAATCCACAGTAAAGTAAGACTTGTTTTTAATATATATCTGCTATATAACACGTGAACGAATGGTTATTTTTTATGAAACGGTTTGCCTGTCTCAATTTTCTGAGATGCGGCGGAATTAATAACCGGAGGATAAGTAAGACTTGGTAAAAGAATCTCAGCTCCTGCGGGATCTTTAGCTACATATTGCTCAATCCTCCCGTCTGGCGCTCCGATTTGAATATTCAGCTCAAAGGAGAAAACACCATCGGTAGTTATTTGTGCAATCAATACTCTGTTATCGGGAGTAGGGCCAACAGATCCATTAAGTGATGCCCATGCGCCGTTAGTTGTTGCAAAGAGAGAACCTTTTGTGCTGTTATCAAAAACCTTAATTGCAGAATCAATTTTAAATCCTGTTACAAGAGGAGGAGTTCCGGCAAGAAGGCCGTCTTGTTTCTTTAAAGGAATTCCAGCTTCCGGGTTTTCATTTTGTAAAAATCCCTGATCATTAACAACTGTTTCGATACCATTGTCATCAGATTTAAGAACACCCCAGTTACCTTCTGACGCAGCGCCTACTGATAGCCATGAATCAAGCATATTGGTGTTGAATTTGAGGTAATCTTTAGGAATGACATTAGCTACAGTTCCGCCTTTATCTTCATTATTAAAGAATAGAGTTGTGGTGGCTATTCGAAGTGAATGAGTAGGTGAGCCGTAAGCTGATTCAAATTTGTATCCCGGAAGCATGTCCACATAAATTCTGTATGTAACCGAACCTATGGGAAGATGGCCTGCAAATTTCCTTGAAGCAGTATCATGTACATCAGAAATGTAATACTTTTCTACAATAATCTTTTCTAATCCATTCTGAGCAAATGCAAAAGCGCAAAAGAGCGCAAATAACAAGCTTAAAGTAATTTTTTTCATCTTTTTTGGAATTAATTTAGTTAATAGTATATGTTTAATATTAGATAATATGAGAACGTTTTTTGAACGCAACAAAACTCTTAAAAGAAAATTCAAGTGTGTTTAAATTAGCATTACCATTGAGTTAACGTTATTGGCATCATTATTCGATACACTGCAGAATCTGATTTTTATCATTTACTTAAAATTAACACTATACCAACATCTTGTTAATATTGATATCGTTCTTTTGCGCTCAGCGAAGATTGAGAACAATACGTATTTCAACATTTTCACATTCAGGTTTTAATAATCTTTCGATAAATACACAACACATAACTTATAATTTATGCCAACAGTAATGCTTCATAAAAATAATTCTAAGCTGAAAGAATTATTTAAAAAACACTCAACAACACAAAATTTTCAGATCGTTTTAAGTGATACAGAAAATGTGATAGGGGATGCGTTAAAAGTTCAACCTAATCTGATTATTCTTGAGCAAGGTTCATCGGAAACAGATATATTTTTCTTATGTTACCGTATAAAGAATCATCCCTCTATAAAGGATGTGATCGTGTTAATAGTGAGTCACTCTGAAGATGAAAACTTTGAATTAGAAGCTTTAAATGCAGGAGCCAATGAATATATTTACTCACCATTGCTCAGACCCAAAGCTTTAATGGCCAGAATACAATCGTTACTTAAAAAAAACGGCAACATTCATAACACCATCCTTCAAACCGAGGACGAACACACACTAAGGATAGATCAGGATTTACTTTCAATTTATCTGAATGACAAGCATGTTCGGGTTACGAAAACTGAATTCGATTTAATTACCCTTTTATCATCGAAGCCGGGAAAGCTTTTTACGCGTAAAGAAATTTATGCGACGCTATGGAACAAAAATGATCCCACCGAACGCACTCTTGACGTACATATACGCCACCTGAGAAAGAAAATCGGAAATGGATTTATCCTCACTCAAAGAGGAGTTGGTTACCGGCTACTTAATTCTTGAATTGAAATTCAAATTAAGGTAGCGTTAATTTCTCTACCCGATTTACCAAAATCGTACAGAGGACATGAACATAAAAGAAAACGGATTTATCAGGTTTTTCTGAAAAATACACTTTAGCGCAAAGCCTGAAAATTACCTTATTTATCTTCTCGAACCCCAGGGGTAAATTCTGTTTTCCTCTACCTTGCAGGAATAACGAGGGATTCAGCCAAAAAAGAAACGGACTTAATGTCGTTTCCGGCAAAAAGTCCGCTTTAGTAGCCCGCACGAGAATCGAACTCGTGTTTCCTCCGTGAAAGGGAGATGTCCTAACCCCTAGACGAGCGGGCCATTATTTTTCTTTAATTCTTCCCTGTTAAGAGGGGCGCAAAGGTAATTTATTTTGCACACGTTCAAAACCCCAATTATACTGATTTAACTTAGTTCCGCGAAAGATAAAATTGCAAATTGCGGATTGGTGATTTCGGATTTAAATTCGCAATTGACAATCCGAAATCCGCAATTAGATGTTGTCGCTGTCGGATTGAAATCGAAAGCCTAAACGTTTGCCTGTGGCAATGTTGATGCGGGAAGAAGCGGAAATAATATCCTGAACGGTTATCTGCTGCACCTGCTCGTAAGGAGGAGTGAATAGTTCAAAATCGAGCGAATAAAGAATGGTGGATTCAAGAATGGACCGCATCTTGCTTTTATCCATTACATCGGTTTCAAAATTGTTGTAGAGAAAGCCAAGCTGCCGTTTGCCCTCAACAAAAAAATGACCTTCGTGGTTTACAAAGATCCTGGCTATGAGATAGCCTGTATCATTGACACGGTTAAAGCGAATGGAGTCGGATAAGAAATTATATACATAGATTTTACCACAAAAAGCATTTTCAGGATGTTCCTTTACATAAGAAAGTTTCCAGATGCGGTGGTCATGATCGAATGTAAAGACATTGGAGTGGAGGATGAAAACAATGGTGTCGTCCGCTATATTGAATTCTGCTTCAAAGTCGCCGGTGTCCTTGTATCCAAGATCAACATCGCCTTTTATCTTTTTAAGATTTTCTTTCAGATCGGCCTGAATTTCCTTCAGTGAACTTTTAAGATCATTAAAAGCGCCGACGGTGACTTCATACACTTTCTTTTTGAGCAGCGCTTTCTCCTGCAGCAACTCCATGATCAATTCAGCAGAAGGCTTGTTCTCACTCATCATGTGATATATACTATTGTGTCGGGTTATTGATGTTTACGATTTTTGCAAATATTGAAAGTTATCCATTCGTAAATTCGTAAATCCCGCACGTGCGGGAGTATTCGTAGATTTAATATGCTCTTGCAAAGACAACCCGCTGTGTGGAAGGCTTGCCCGTTAGTATGCATTTCCCTTCTTCCTTGTGGTTATTAAGAGGAATACAGCGTATGGTAGCCTTGGTTTCATCCTTGATGCGCTGCTCTGTTTCCGGAGTGCCGTCCCAATGGGCATGGATGAATCCGCCTTCGCTGTCGAGCAGCTTTTTAAACTCTTCATACGTGTCTGCCTTGCATGTTTTCGACTCGCGGAAGTTGAGCGCCTTCTTATATATATTGTCCTGGATGTGATCAAGCAAATGTTCCACTTTGAGCGCGATGTCAGTCAGCTGATAGGTATTCTTTTCCTTTGTATCACGTCTCGCTACTTCCACCGTTTGGTTTTCAAGATCGCGGGGACCGATAGCAATTCTCAAAGGCACGCCTTTCAATTCATATTCAGCAAACTTCCATCCCGGCTTATGCGTGTCGCGGTTATCGAACTTAACGGAAATGTTTTTTTGCTCCAACTCTTTCTTCACCTTCAAAGCAACTTCGCTCACGCGGTTCAATTCGTCCTCAGTTTTATATACAGGAACAATAACAACCTGGATGGGTGCAAGCTTTGGAGGAAGCACAAGGCCGTCATCGTCAGAATGCGCCATAACCAATGCACCCATCAAACGCGTGGACACGCCCCATGACGTAGCCCACACATAATCCAGCTTTCCTTCCTTGCTTGTGAATTTTACATCAAATGCTTTTGCAAAGTTCTGTCCGAGAAAATGCGAAGTGCCTGCCTGCAATGCTTTGCCATCCTGCATCAATGCCTCAATGCAATAGCTTTCCAATGCGCCAGCAAACCGTTCGTTCGGCGTTTTCACTCCTTTCAAAACAGGAATTGCTAAATACTTTTCTGCAAACTCTGCATACACATCAAGCATTCGTTCTGCTTCTTCAATTGCTTCCTGCTGTGTTGCATGGGCTGTGTGCCCTTCCTGCCAAAGAAATTCTGATGTACGAAGAAACAACCGTGTTCGCATTTCCCATCGCACCACATTCGCCCATTGATTAATGAGCAAAGGCAAATCGCGATACGATTGAATCCATCCTTTATAGGTATTCCAGATAATGGTTTCTGAAGTCGGGCGAACGATAAGCTCTTCTTCCAGCTTGGCTGTTTCATCAACGATGACGCCGCTTCCGTCAGGAGCATTCTTTAAACGATAGTGCGTGACAACGGCACATTCTTTAGCGAAACCCTCCACATGCGAGGCTTCCTTGCTGAAAAATGATTTAGGAATAAAGAGAGGGAAGTAGGCATTTACATGGCCTGTGTCTTTAAACATCTTGTCAAGTGTTTGCTGCATCTTCTCCCAGATAGCATACCCGTAAGGCTTGATAACCATGCAGCCGCGCACCACAGACGTTTCAGCGAGGTCGGCCTTGATCACTAAATCCTGGTACCATTGAGCATAATTTTCAGCTCGTGTAGGTAGTGTTTTACTCATAAAAACGCATTAAAGGGCTTTTGGCACGGTGCTTGTATTTATAGGGGAAATAATCGAACAAAAGTAGTAATTAATACGTCAAAGCTATTTAATAAATCTACGCTAAAAATTAAAGGAGACCTTAAAATGAAAGCCATCTATTTCCTGTTTGCACTGATGCTCGTCTTCAGTGTTTCATGCACTTCAACACATCATTCTGTTGCTTCTTCAACGGATGATGACGTTTATTATTCAAGCAAAGACAGGAATGTGAATCCGCCTCCTGCCAGCAATCCTGCCCCCGTAGCCTATTCTGAACCACAGAATAATTCAGGTAACGCTACCAATTACAACAATCAAGATAACGGAAATTATTCGCGGGATAATCAGAACAATGCAAATAACAATAACGGAAACTATTCAGATGATAGTACTCAAGGCGGTACAAATAATTACAATAATTATAATTATTATGGATCATCTGGTATGGGTTATTATGATCCTTACTATGCCTCCCCCTATTGGGGTGCCTACGATCCTTTCTTATGGGGGGGTATAGGTTTCGGTTATGGCTTTTATGGCGGTTTTGGATATTGTGGCTTTGGGTATGGGGGTTTTGGGTATGGACTTGGATATGGCGGTTATGGGTATGGAGGTTTTGGGTATGAAGGTTATGGATACGGGGGTTATGGGCACGGAGGTTATGGAAGGGGATTTGGCAATGGTTATTACTACGGCCCAAGAGGTTCTATTATTGGAAACGGCAGGAGAGAATCACCTATATCAAATACCAACATTATTGGTGGAAGACAAGCTGCCGCCGGCAGAACAGAAAGCACAGGCAATTCAAGCGCTCGTTCAGCCAATCCTGCCGGTAATATCAGCAATACACGCAATGCTTCTGCTCCTTCCGGTGAAATCAGAAATAATAGCAGTGTAAATAGCAGCAGGTCAAATATCTTACCACAGCGGGCTGCAAATAATCAAGGGGTGAATAATGGAAGGGGCAATGTTCAACCTCGTTCTTCTTCTCCTTCAGGACAGCCTGCTAATAATGGCCGCATGCAACAGCCATCCAATCAGCAGACCAGAGGAGGCAACAGGCAACAAGGCCAGCGCCAGGGTTATAACAGGCCTAATGGCAATCCAAACCAACAGAACATGAATCGTCCGAATGCTTCCGGGCGTCAGCAACAGGGTTATGGCCAGCAAAGGCAACGCCAGGGCGATTATCACCAACAAAATTTCAGCCAGCCAAAGTCATTTAATTATGGAGGAGGCCGTCCATCAGGCGGCGGTGGCGTCTCAAGAGGATCTTCCGGTGGTGGTGGCGGAGGCGGCTCGCGCGGAGGTTCTTCCGGCGGCTCACACGGCGGCGGCGGCGGCGGAAGAAGGTAATCTTAAAGCCGGCAGTACGCAGCCGGCAGTCCACAACAAACAAATTTCAGAGTATCCTGCTAACTGCATAGCGCCGACTGCCAACTAAATTTAAATACACTTATTATGAAAAAAATATCAATTGCTTTTATCGGTTTCGCACTTTCCGCGCCTTCATTCGTTTCAGCGCAAAGTGATATTGATGCGTTGCGTTATTCTCAATCTTACCTCACGGGAACTGCAAGATATGTAGGGTTGGGAGGAGCATTCGGAGCTTTAGGCGCTGACTTCTCTGCGCTAAGCGACAATCCCGGAGGGATCGGTCTTTACCGTAAATCAGAATTTACGTTCACGCCTTCTATTACTTCGGAACAATCAACTTCTCAGTTTCTTTCACAGGCCGGCAGCGATAACAAATTTAATTTCAACATTGGTAACCTTGGCCTTGTTTTTACCAAGCCTCTTTCGAGAGATAATACCAGTGACGGCTGGAAAAGCATAAACTTCGCCATTGGTTATAACCGGTTAGCTGACTTCAATACCCGCACTTCATACCAGGGAGTGAATAATAATAATTCTTATCTTGATTATATTTTGCAGGGAGCCAACGGCACAGCTACGCAAAACCTCGATCAATTCTATCAAAACCTTGCCTATCAGACATACCTGATAGATACCACTTACGATAACAATCATTACAGAAGCGTCATCCCTTACGCCGGTGAATTGCAGAGGAGATCTTCTGAAACCAGCGGATCATCCGGTGAAGTGGTAATATCACTGGGCGCTAATTATGGCAACCGGTTATATATAGGCGGAACCTTAGGAATAGATTATTTAAATTACACCGAAAACACCAACTACCAGGAACTGGATCCAAATAACACCATTCCGGACTTCAACAGTTTTACTTTAGCGCAGAACCTGATTACAACAGGCGTGGGTGTTAACTTTAAATTCGGAATGATATTCAGCGCAACTGATTGGCTGCGCCTGGGAGCTGCTGTGCACACGCCCACATTCTATTCCATGCATGACGACTATTCAAATACCATGACATCAACATTCGATGATGGCACTTCATACGTTTGGAGTTCTCCGCAAGGCAGCTTTGATTACTCACTCGCCACTCCGTTCAAAGCAATCGGCAGTGCAGCTTTCATCATCGGGAAGATGGGACTTGTGAGCGCCGATTATGAATATGTTGATTATTCAAATATGGATCTTAGCTCATCAAGTATTCCCGGAGCTTTTTTCGATGTTAATAATACTATTCACCAAAAATATACTGCCACCGGCAATATAAAATTAGGTACAGAATGGAGAATCGCTACTGTTTACAGGGTTCGCGCAGGTTATGATTTATTCGGAAGCCCTTTCGCTTCAGGTGAGGCTATACCGGGTGCCGATCAGGCAAAAACAGCTTATTCTGTTGGCTTTGGCGTAAGAGACAAAGGATTCTCTGTTGATCTTGCTTATGCTTATTCCATCACGCATGATTATGTACAGGAATATTCTCTGTTTAACCCTACTAACAATACCCCTATTAGCGTGCCCGGAGCAATAAATAAGATCGAAACCAATAACTTCTTGCTCACACTTGGGTTCAGGTTTTAAAAAACAAGATGAGAATAGAACACAGATGACGCGGGTTAAACAGATTTTTTTTAGTCCGTAATCATCCTTCTTTACAGGTAAAAATCATGTGAAGCCTTATCAGTGCTTCGCATAACCTTGTTAATTCTTCACATCATCTTAGCGGTTCTTACACAATCTTTTCAATTTCATGCATAACCTTACTAATTTCATGCGTAACTTTATTGATTCTTCACGCATCTCAATTAAGTCATGCATAATCTCATTAATTTCATGCGCAACTTTTCTGATTCTTCACATCATCTTAACGGGTTCAGTACAATCCCGTTGATTTCATGCGTAATCTTAAAAATGCTTCACATCACCTTGATAAGCTTTTGCATGAATATACAAGACTTTCTCCTTACTCCTGTTTAATCATGTCTAACCGAAAGTGAATTATTGTTCGCTTTAATGAACATTGGCATAACCGGCTTAAGATTGCAACTGTCGCTTAACTGCTTATGCTTAACCTTGAAAGCATTGTACATGAACTTTTAAGGGACTCGCTAAATCGCTGTGCAACTGTGCAAAGCCGTTTAGTGTTTTGAGATAAACCCGGAAGGATTAATGCCTGGCTTTCTATTATTGTCTGCAAATGGAGATAAATTGGCCCAGCACAGCCCGTCCCTCCTGTGCGGCGGATTAGTATTCGTAGATAATCAAACCAGCCTTCTCTTAATCGCCTTCACCACCGCTTCTGATTTCGAATGTACATGCAGTTTTTTGTAAATATTTTGAATGTGGCCGCTCACGGTGGCTGCGCTGATGAAGCAGGTGTCGGCAATAAGTTTGTAGCTCATTCCATCTACCAGGCATTTCAGAATTTCTTTTTCTCTGTCACTGAGGTTGAATTCATCTGAAGTTTTTTCTCCCCCCCGCACGTGATTTTTAAACAAATTCAGCATCTTGCTGGCAATGCTGGGAGTCATGGGTGCGCCGCCTTCGTATATCTCCCTGATGTGAGCAAGTATCTGAAGCGGTGGAGTATTTTTAAGAATGTATCCTTCGGCTCCATTGCAGATGGAATGAAATATTTTATCATTATCGTCAAAAATCGTTTCCATCAGGATTTTTACTTCCGGAAATTTTTCCTTCACTATTTTCACTGCTTCAACCCCTGATATGCCCGGCATTTCAATATCCATAAGAATTACATCGGGGGCCGTGTCCCGCGTATTCTTCACTGCGTTTAAGCAATGTGAAAATGCCCCTGCACAGCTAAAACCCTCGTTGCTATTAATTAACTGAACTAACCCTTCACGCAGCCTGCGGTTATCTTCAAAAATAAGTACTCTTATATTTTTCATAGTTTCAATTTTATATATCTACTACCCTCCTTGTCCTGTAGGGACTTAAGCTTGGTAAAACGTTAACGCTAAACCAAATCCCGTACCATCGGTACGGAACTATTCTTGTTGCGTCCCGATGGGACGCGATTAATTGGCGGGTCTCTTTACTACCAAGCTTTCGTCCCTAATGGGACTGAACCCCAAATAGCTAAAGGGCGCCATCATGTTCGAACACTAATGAATTTTTCTCCATTTTCAAATCTCCAAATCATCAAGGGTGTAAACCAAATTGTCGCATTTGATTAAAAAGATTCTTACAGAATGACCATTTTACGGGTTCTATCGTTAATCGTATGAAAAGGATATACATTAGCCCATAATTTATTATCGAGGATCGGTGGCGTGTCCCATTAGGGACTATAGC
>PLYJ01000221.1 GCA_003151745.1 Bacteroidota bacterium | reverse complement strand
TAAGCTGTCAATTAATAGCAGGAATAGCCATCAACCTTGTACTCCATAAACAGGATTAAATAAAAAGCTGTAAACTTGATCCCCGATTATCAAATATACTTGACAATTACATTTAGTTTTTAACCCAAAAACTGTCAAGTTTTTTCAGGACGGTACAGTGACTCGTTACTGATTACATGTGACCTGTTACTTTTCACATGTGACTTGTTACTGATTACATGTGACTTAATACTGATTACATGTGACTTGACACTGTTCACATGTAACCTGTTACTGATTACATTTGACTCGTTACCGTTAACCTGTGACTCGTTACTATTTACACTTGACTTGTTACTGATCACATGTGAATTGTGACAAGAAACAGCTTGATTTTTACTATAATTAGCATGTTTAAATCAATTCTTACTTGTTTTGTTTTAAATGAATAGTTGAATGCTTTGAATTTAAGGTGTCTTTTAAGAATTAACATACCTTTTAAAACTATTCACACATTTCAAGTTAAGATATTTGCTTTAATTGAAACTTATTATACGTTAACAGAAACTCATCACCCTTCCTTTTAATTTGCATTTCTATCTTTGCGCCCCTTTAAAAGAGTCCACAGTTCTCATCAGGCAGTAGGCAGTTTGCACTGAATAAAGTGCGACGCGCACTGAAGACTGCTGACTGGCAACTGCCGACTACTACCAAAGAGGTAACAAATAAACTAAAGAAGTAATATGGGTTTGAAATGCGGGATAGTGGGACTTCCCAATGTTGGTAAATCAACACTCTTTAATTGTCTTAGCAATGCGCAGGCACAGGCTGCGAATTTTCCTTTTTGTACGATAGAGCCAAACATTGGTGTAATAACGGTTCCTGATGAACGGCTCGCTAAGCTGGAAGAACTTGCAAAGCCTCAACGTGTTGTGCCCACCACGATTGAAATTGTAGATATAGCAGGCCTGGTGAAGGGTGCCAGCAAAGGGGAGGGGTTGGGCAATCAATTCCTGAGCAACATCAGGGAGTGTGATGCTATCATCCACGTGATCCGTTGCTTTGACGGTCCTAACGTGGTGCATGTGGATGGAAATGTAAATCCTGTTCGCGACAAAGAAGTTATTGATACGGAGCTTCAGTTGAAAGACCTGGAATCAGTGGAGAAAAAGATTCAGCGTTTGGAGAAGGCTGCAAAAGGTAGTGACAAGGATGCATTGAAAGGAATTGAAATTGTGAAGGTTTATAAGGCCCATCTTGAATCAGGCAAGTCAGCGCGAACAGCTCCTGTAGATGAGAAAGACAAAGAGCACATTGCTGATGCTTTTCTGCTTACTGCAAAACCTGTGCTATATGTATGCAATGTGGATGAGAAGTCCGTCGTGACTGGCAATAAATACGTTGACCAGGTGAAAGCTCTTGTAAAAGATGAAAAGGCTGAAGTGCTTGTAATAGCCGCTGCCATTGAAGCGGAGATTACTCAGTTAGATAACTATGAAGACCGCGTTGCATTTTTGCATGATCTTGGCTTGAGTGAGTCAGGAGTGAGCAAGCTCATCAAGGCTGCATATCGTTTGCTCAATCTCTCTACCTATTTTACTGTTGGCGAAAAAGAAGTGCGCGCATGGACCATAACTAACGGAATGGTTGCACCGCAGGCTGCAGGCGTCATTCACACAGATTTTGAAAAAGGATTTATCAAAGCCGAAGTGATAAAATATGCTGACTTCCTTAAATATAAATCGGAGCAGGCATGCCGCGATGTAGGCAAGCTAAGCATAGAGGGAAAGGAATATGTGGTGGGAGATGGGGATGTGATGCACTTCAGGTTTAATGTCTGAAAAATTATGAATTATGAAGTAGGGATTATAGGAATCTATGATCCTGTTTTCATGCCTAATTTATAATTCATAATTCATAATTTTCTTTTTACCTTTGTGTCGAAAAATAAAGTCCGCCACTGAACGGATTCGTTCACAGGGGAAATGGCGTCTTTTCTTTCACCCTTAATTTTTATCACATTAAATACTTTTCAACTTAAACACTTTTCAAAATGAGAACAAAGATTTCCTTAATCAAGGTGCAGGGAAATGCGGGACTGGTTCCGTTGCATCATCAGCAGATTGTTTCAGCTTTTCTTGAAGAAATGATTCAGGAAGCAGGGCATAGCACGGATCGCTATGTTTTTTCATCCCTCAAAGGCACTAGTAAAGTGCAGAACGGGCAGATACGTTATCTTTCCAACAAGGTGACGCTGGTGATCGGTTCCGGCGACCAGGAGTTTCTGGAACAAGTGTTATTAAAAATAGCTGCGAAGAAATATCACAACATCGGTAAGCTCAATGTGATGCCCAAAGCACAGGAATCAATTCCTGATCCTGAATTTAAAACGGTGATGAAGTATGTGTGCATTTCGCCTCTCATTCCTGCACCTGCAATTACTGAGGAGGGTGCTGAGCCCGTTGCATTAGACCCGATGTCACACGAGTTTTCGGATATGCTTTATAACATTGTCATAGACCAAATGGAAAAAGCCGACTTCAGTGAAGCTGATCTTAACACGTTTGCTGAGTTCGAGGTTACCCCTGATGCTGAATATATTAAGAAACTAAATGAAGCAGGTAAAAAGTATGCACGCATATATAAGAATAATAAAAACAAAGCAATGATTGGTTACCTGCTTCCATTCACCCTGCATGCGCATCCTACTGTGCATAAATTTATCTGGGACGGTGGCTTTGGCTTATATGGAACACACGGCTACGGCATGATTGACATTGTGCAGCCTGAGCGGAAAAAGAAAAAGCCATTCAACCCAAACAGAGGGGGCAACAGGCTTAGCAGACCAAGACGGGAGAACTAAAGAGTCTGATTCTAAAATCAGTGCAAGTTAGCCTTCATAATTTTCTTAATCTTGAATTCACCGTTTATGGTCACGAAAAGGTAATATATGCCTCTTGGAAATATATCCATATATATATCCAATGTATAAATGGACGAAGACGCTGAATTGGTTACTTCCTGTTGATTTACAAACCACACTCTTCCATATACGTCATAAATTTGTATTAAAGCATAAGCATCGGCGTAATTTGAGTATATGCTTAAAACGCCGAAACCATTATCTATGCTATTAGGAATAATAGGATTGGGCTGAAAGTCAATATCAAAGTTGCCGCATATTCCGGACTGGTATGTTGTCACGCCTCCCATATTTTGTGCCGTACAATAGTTTCTATATGTTTTACCGTTACAGCCGCAAACAGGGGCGTAATTAGTAGGCTGGATGGTACCCGGACAATAAAAGCTAATCTGAATTAAGCTGCTGTCAATACAACCACCGGTATAAATGTATTGTGCTTTTGAAAAAAAGCAAAGTAACAGCAATGAGAGCGTTAGTAAATTCTTTTTCATTTTGTTTCCTATGCAAAAGTAGGGAATAAAAGGATTACCTCAATTTTATTAACGAAACTTTATAGATTATATTGTATAATTTGACTATATATTTGATACAAAGATTAAAAGCGATTCGTACATTCGTACTTATTCGTATTTGCAGATAAAATGAATTTCCTTGCCCACATCTATCTCTCAGGCAACGATCATGAGCTTATGATTGGCAACTTCATTGCCGATTTTGTGAAAGGCAATAAGAAAAACGATTATCCTGATGGCATTCGCAAAGGTATCGAACTTCATCGCGCCATAGATGATTATACCGATCATCATGCCATAATACCATTAGCCATTATATAATAGTCTAATTATTCACAAAAGGAAGTTGATAAGTTTCTTGTTTATTATTAGACTAATATATATGCGCTATTTATCTTTGTTGCATGGCAAATGCACTATCATTTAAAGTAAAGG
>PLYJ01000238.1 GCA_003151745.1 Bacteroidota bacterium | reverse complement strand
TTCTTCTTCTTCTTCTTCTTCATTTGATTCTACCTCCTCATTTGAAATTGATGCAGAAGGCGCAGGTGCCGTTTCATCAACAGGTGGCTTAACGGGAATAATGCGTTTGCGCTGGCGCGGAGCACCGTCCTGCGAAGAGGCAGCAGGTGTTGGTGCCGGTGCGGGTTCAATGTTTTTGACAGGCGCAGCAGCCTGCGGGTTAGCAGCCTGGAAGTCGAGAATCTTGTAAACAAGTTCCTGCTTCTTCAGGGTTTCGTAATTAGGGATTTCAAGCTGACGGGCAATTTCTTTTAGTTCGCCTACCAGCTTGTCATTGAGTTGAGAAATGTCGTACATGAAAATTAATTAAGATTTGATTGAAAGTAATAAAGAAAGAAAATATTTATGTTGAAGCTAATACCGGATGAATGCAGGTATTGTTGTTATGATCCCTCATGTGCGGGATTGACTATGTTATATTTTGATTTGAACGGGAGATTACCCTGAGAAAAACTGATCGGGTAAATCATTAAATCCCGATCACTATCGGGATGAACTACGCTGCAAACGTACTACAATCATTTTAATCATGCAAGTTTTAATTTCTGTTTACCGCTTACTGTTCAGGTGACAGTCGTAAAACTGTAAACTGTAAACATTACTTTTGCCCTCTCATTAACTGAAACTATGATACAGCGCATACAAACATTGTTCCTTCTTTTCGTTGTTGCATTAGCGGCAGCTCTTTTTTCCCTTCCCGTTTTTGTTACCAGTACAACTTCGACTGCAAAGGTTGTTTCTGCAGTACCTCATATGATTCAATCAGATCTGCTCACTTCAATCGTTGTTGCACTTTCCGGGTTGACAGCATTCATATCCATCTTTCTTTATCGCAACAGGCAAAGGCAAACATTACTTTGTCGTC
The DNA here is from genome assembly GCA_003151745.1 of Bacteroidota bacterium. Classification (GTDB taxonomy): domain Bacteria; phylum Bacteroidota; class Bacteroidia; order AKYH767-A; family 2013-40CM-41-45; genus PALSA-967. The sequence goes on along the minus strand of PLYJ01000238.1, from coordinate 9,733 downwards.
TGAACCTGTTGTTCATTCTTGCTGCTTTGGGTTTGATTCTCCAGGCATCTGATACTTCTTCATTGCCAAGATCAGTGCAAGTATCAGTTTCTTATTCACTTGCGGTTTGCTTTCCCGTTGCTCAAATTGTTTTTAATTGGCTTGCCTTACGTTTTATCAAGAAGGATGATGATTTGGTGCGTTCTGCGGAACGCCTCCGGTAATTATTCAATAGCCCCTCTTTTTCCCAACTCAATCACTTCAAGGTCTTCTATTCTTTTTCCATTGATAACAAAGCGGACAATTGTTCTCATCTTGTGCATGCCATGCTTTCCGGCAGCGCCGGGGTTAATATGCAGAAGGTTTAAATCTTTATCACGCACCACTTTCAATATATGCGAATGGCCGGAGATGAACAGGTCAGGCTTCTTTTCCTGCAATAACTTTTTTGCATCAGGGGAATAATGATTTGGGTAACCGCCGATGTGGAGGATCAGTACGTTCACTTCCTCACACATAAAAGATTCCACGAGCGGATGCATCAGCCTTATTTCAGTACCATCCACATTTCCAAAGACGGCGCGATACTTTTTAACAGATGACAGCTTATCGGAAACATTAGCATCGCCAATATCACCTGCATGCCATATCTCATCGCAATCTTTAAAATATTCTAAAACTTTCTGGTCGAGGTATCCATGTGTGTCGCTTATCAATCCGATTCTTGTCACGTGACACTATATTATCTCAATATCTTTCGACTTAATCCATCCCACCGTTCCATTCGCAATTTTTATTTTCTTCCAGTCGCTGAATTCATCAAGCACTTCCACCTTTGTTCCTTCATGCAGAATGAACTGATCGTTACCCTTTTCATCAGGCGAACTTTTAACATAAGAGCTTGCCGTCATGATAATAGCATGCTCATCATGATTTACCAGATTATCCTGAACGGAAGTAAAATAAAATGTAGAAAGAGCAAGAATCAAAAATATTAACCCCACGATGAAAAATGCTTTCTTCCTGCCTGAAGTTGCAGCGACAACGAATGCCGCAAAAAGGAAAACGGTAAGCCATATTAACGCAACGAAAATTTTCGACCATACATCCATTCTCAATGCCAGAGCCATTGAATTAATCCATTGCTTATAAAAGACCATTGGAATAGGCTCTATCTTATCAACAACCTTTAATGCAGCCAGCTTAAGATTAAAATCAATATCTTCATCGTCGGGAGCAAGCTTGTGAGCACGTTCATAATTCAAAACGCTTTTTGCAATGTTTCCTGTTTTGTAATATGCATTTCCAAGATTGAAATATATAGCGGCCGAAATGCGGTCTGCTTTCAATATCTCTTCATACGACTTGATGGCATTTTCATAGTCCTGCTGCTGGTAGTATTTATTTGCCCTGTCAAACTTTGTGGCTATAGAGTCTTCTCCTTTTGCCTGCGACAGAGCGCAAAGCATAAGAATGAAGCCCAGCGTGAGCCAATGTTTTAACTGATATTTTATTCTCAGGAATTTCATTTCATTGCTTCTTCAAGCCTTGATATAACATCAATTCCATTATTATATATCTTTTCATTCTCATCAATTGCTCCCGGCGCAAAACGAGAATATTCACAGCTATCAACCGTTTCGCTGAACTTTTGTAAAAGAGACTCATCAACATTTTTCAAGCGGAGCGCCTGTAAAGCAGAATCCTTTGAAAGATCAGCGACAGGTATATGCAACTTATCGCTGATAAATCCCCACAATGCTTTCGACATTTCATCAAGAAACTTTTCTTTCTCATTTGATTTTAAGAACTTCTGTGCAGCGCTCAATCTCTTTCTTGCAACCTTGTTAGCTCTGCGGCTTTTCATCAATCCAACATTGCCCTGCATTTCAAGATACTTTCTGCGGAAAATTATCAGCAGTAATAAAAGCAGTAGTGGCAGTAAGCTAAACAGCCAGAAAGTTAATGAACCAAAAAACGCTTTCCCGGGAATAATGAAAATGATATTATTCGTCTTGATGTATCGTATATCCTTTCCGAGTAATTGTAAATCTTCCTTTCTTACAGCAGAGGATGTCGCCGCCTGTAACTCACTGCCCTTTGCAACATTCACCGCAAGTTCAGGTGCGTCAATGGTTACATACTTTTTGCTTTCCAGATCGAAATAAGAAAAAGGTTCAACCGGAATCTTGTAGTTGCCTGCCACACGCGGAATAACAAGGTATTCAAAAGTCTTGCTGCCGCTTACGCCTGAAGTTGAAGCGGTGATATTGGGAGTTACTTTTGGCTCAAAGGTGTCGAACTCGGAAGGAAATTTCAGTTGAGGGGCATCAAGCAGTTTGAGATTTCCCTTGCCGGACAATTTAATCTTCAATGTAACAGGTTCATTCGTCTTAGTTTCCTTTTTGTCCATCGTAACTTCCATGGAATACTTGCCGACAGCCCCTTTAAATGTTGCGGGTACGTTAGTATTTGGAAGAGGACGGACGGTTATCTTGACAGCATCACTCTTCAGGTTAATCTTTACGTTCCTGACTGAATTACCAAAGAAAGGATCATTTGAAAAAGGATCAAAATTGAAAGGGTCGAAGTTCCTGTTTTGTTTTATCTGCACCTGCGCTATAGCTTCCATCTCCAAAGGATCAAGCTCAAGCGTGCCGGCTCGTTGCGGAAACAATATGGTTTTCTTTACTTCAACATATTTATAGCTGACTCCGTTAATATTCTCAGTCATTACTTTCGGCTGCTGTTGAGGCATGATAATGTCCTGGCTCCAGAAACCATTTAGATCAGGGATCTTTGAAACCGAATAGTTTGAAATGCCAAGCTTCGTATATAGACGATAGGACACCGCAATGCCTTCTCCCTGGAGAACATTGGTCTTATCAACTATGGCCTTCAAAAAAACATCTTTCGATGAAATTCCATTCGCATTAGATTGCCCTCCTTGTTGATTGCCTTGCCCGGGCTGAGCATTCTGGCTTCCTTTTACCGCAGTAATCGTAATGGGATTTGATTCGAGCTTTTTTCCCGCTGCACTAATGCTTGCACTGCCTATTTTAAATGTACCTTCTTTTGTTGCTTCTAAAAGATAAGTGAAAGAAATAGTCTGAGATAAGCTGCCATTAGAAAATTGCATGTTGGTGCTCTGACTCGGCCCCATCAACACATTGAAATCTGCAAAAGAGGGAGCCTGGAATTGTGAACCGTTAGCATCAATAGTGAATGACAATTGAAATCTCTCACCAACTGCAACAGTCGTTTTATTTGCGGAAGCTGTAAAATTTTGTGCAGTTAGCTTCGCACCGCTCAGAATAAAAAACACCAACAATAACCTGAAAATGAAAGCTCCTTTCATTTTCCAATTTCTTAATTGAACTATTTTCAAATTCCTTTTCATCAAACTACCAATCCTTCTCTATTTGAATTTTAGTGACTTCTTTCTTTTGCAATTTCTTCTGACGGTTTTTCTCATCATTGTTCAGCGCCTGAAGCATCCGTTCAGCATCTTCTTTTGAAATACCCTGCTTCTGCTGGGCTTGCTGTTGTTGTTTTTGCTGATCTTTCTTATCCTGCTTATCCTGTTGCTTCTGCTGTTGATCCTTTTTCTTATCCTGATCTTTTTGATCTTTATTCTTATCTTGTTTTTGTTGCTGTTGCTGCTGTTGTTGCTTCATCATGGATTGAGCATAAGCAAGATTGTACCGAGTATCATTATCCCCCGGGTTATTTTTTAAAGCGTTTTTATATGCATCAATGCTTTCCGGATACTTCTTACTTTTAAGTAAAGAGTTGCCTAAGTTATGATACGCTTTTGATAATGTTGAGGAACCCGGCTTGCTTGCTATTACATCCTGGTATTGCTGAACTGCATCATCATATTTCTCCTGCTTGTAATATGCATCACCCAGGTTAAACGTTGCCTGGTTTAAATCTTTATTTTTCGATAACGACTTCTTGTACTTGACTTCAGCATCAGTATATTTTTTCTCCTTATATAACTTATTTCCATCACGGGCAAGCTCTCGATCTGTTTGTCCGAAAGAATGAGAAAATTGGAAGACACAGATCATTGCGATCAATGCGCACCTCACGCTTTTCTTGTTAAGAATTAAATAAGCTAATTTCATTTTTTATTCTCCCCGAATAAGTTTAATCTTCTAAGCCATTCACTTCGTTTAGTAGAAATAAAGAATTCGAATATCAATATTATTAATCCCGCAGCCAAAAAATACTGAAACTTATCTTCATATTCAGTATAAACTTTTGAGCCAAATTCCTTTTTATCAATTTTATTTACTTTGTCAAGAATAAGTGAAAGGCCGTCGTCGCTGTTTGTAGCTCTCACGAATTCGCCTTTCCCGTTTGCCGCAATTTCGCGAAGCATGGCCTCATCTAATTTAGTAATGACAGTTGTTCCACTCTGATCCTTTTTGAAATCAACCTGCACGCCATTATGATATACAGGTATCGGGCCGCCGTCAGGTGATCCCATACCAATCGTATATGTTATGATTCCATTCTCGGCAGCATTTTTAACAGCTTCAACAGCATTGTCTTCATGGTTCTCTCCATCCGTAATAATAATAAGCGCCTTGTTCCTTTTGTCATTGCCTGTGAAAGATTTTACTGCCATGTCAATAGCAGAGCCAATGGCAGTACCTTGTGTCGGTATCATATCAGGCTCAATTCCGGGGAGAAATAATTTAGCAGCGCCATAATCAGTTGTGATGGGAAGCTGCACATAAGCTTCGCCTGCAAAAACAATAATACCGATCCTGTCATTCTGTAATTTATCAAGGAGGCGTGAAAGAGCTTGCTTGGCGCGTTCCAACCTGCTTGGGCGAATGTCTTCACAAAGCATGCTGTTACTCACATCCAATGCAACAATAATATCAACACCTTTGCGCTTCACTTCTTCCAGCTTGCTGCCAAACTGCGGATTAGCCAACGCGACAACAATGCATATATAAGCCAGTGAGAACAGAATAAGCTTTATAACAGATTTACCATGAGATGCATCATCATACAAACTTTTTATAACGCTCACTTCACCTAATTTCTTTAGTGTCCTGGTTTGCCATAGTCTCATCAGCACATAGCAAAGAATGATTACAGGAATCAATCCAAGTGCATAGAGATATTCGGTATGTGCAAAACGAAACATTATATCAGGGAATTGATTTCACAACAGTGTAACGAAGAATTATTTCAAGGCCGAGCAAAATTACTGCAACTATAAGAAACGGATAAAATTCCTCAGAATAATTTCTGTATTCAGTCATTTCAATCTTTGTCTTTTCCAACTTATCAATCTCAGAATAAATCTGTCTCAGCTTGTTGCTGTCCGTTGCCCTGAAGTACTTTCCGCCTGTTTCATTGGCAATTTTCTTTAGGACGTCTTCATCTATCTGCACCTCCATATTCTGATACTGGTATTGTCCGTTAGGAAGCTTGTAAACAGGGAAAGGAGCCATGCCATGCGTTCCGACGCCAATCGTGTAAACACGGATATTAAACTTCGCTGCTATCTCGCCAGCCGTTTCAGGGGCAATTGAGCCCATGTTGTTTACACCATCAGTAAGCAGAATAATAACCTTGCTTTTCGCTTTGCTGTCTTTGATTCGGTTAATGGCAGTTCCCAAGCCTTCGCCGATCGCCGTTCCGTCGGAAAGCATTCCAATCTGAATATCGTTTAAAAGATTTTTCAGCACAGCATGATCGCTTGTAAGAGGGCATTGCGAAAAGCTCTCTCCTGAAAAAACAACAATCCCTATCCTGTCATTGGGGCGCTGATCAATAAAATCCTGTGCTACTTTTTTTGCTGCATCAACCCGGTTAGGCTTAAAGTCCTGCGCAAGCATGCTGCCGGAGATGTCTAATGCCAGCATAATATCAATACCTTCATTCGTCACATTTTGTCCGCCTGACGTTGATTGTGGTCTTGCAAGAGCAGCAATGATAAGAGCAATGGCAAGCAAGCGAAGAATAAGAGGCGCTATGCGAATGCGTTGTCTGAACGTAGGCACATAACCAAGAAAGCCGGTAAAGGATGAAAGCTTGAAATCAGGCTGACGCTTTGCAGTAAATAAAAAATATCCCGCAATCATCAGGGGGATGACAATCATCAGCCAAAAGAAATAAGGGTTTGCAAATACTATGAAATGCCAGTTCATCATATTGTCTCCTCCTTCTTCTCAGCCTTTTGTATATGCTGGGGTTTGGTCATCTCAATAAATGCATAAGCATTAGCCAGACTTAGTTCGTTTTCACTGGCTATCGGTTGTAGCTTTGCAAACTTTACCAGGTCAGCCGTTTGCAATATATATCTCAACTTTTCCTTTGCTAATGCTTCAAGCGTTTTTCCTTTTAAATCATCTAAGATCTCATCTGTAACCGACTCCATCGCATTAATGCTGAACCTCCTTTCGATATAGGTTCTGATAATATCAGAAATGGCACTGTGATATTTTTTATAATTACCTGCCTGCCATAGTTTCTCAGCCTCCAGCTTTCGTAATTCTTCCAAAGCAATTTCATGCACAGGTCTTGACGGAACAAAGACTTTAACTCCTGATTTCTTTCTGTTTTGTCTGCGAACAAACATAACGATCACTATGATAAGTATGATAACGGCAAGCCCAATGAGCATATAAGGCAGGATTTCCATGAAAGAAAGTGGAATGTCGAGCGGCGGCTTAAGTTCTTTGATTGCCTGCGTCGTGTCAACCGGCACAGTACGAACACTGAACAGTAATGCTTCCGTCATTAAGCTGTCCGTTCCTTCTTTACCGACGCGTGAATATTGAAAAACAAAAGGAGGTATCGGATAGTAGCCACTGTCGAAGGCTGTGATGGTTACTGCCTGCTCATAGCTGATTTGCTTTCCATCTGCCGACCTTACCGTATCAATCTTCGCCCTGTTTAATATTTCAATCTTGGTTATTGTGTCAGGGATGATTGGAAACTTAATTTTCGCATCCGCAGGAGCTTCAACTTTTAAATGCAGCTTTGTCTGTTCACCAATGCGTATGGTGTTTACATCAGCCTTTGCAGAGACTTTTACATCCTGGGCGGAACAAAGGAATAAGGAAAAATGAATAAGGAATAATGAAAGCAAGAATACTTTCATCCTCATTCCACTCCATATATCACGAATACAACTAAGTTCCATTATTTCTTTCGGAAGCAAATTCTTCCTTATTACTTATTACCTATTCATTTCTTCAAACTCTTTTCCCTCTTCGCTTAAATAAATTCATCAGCGGCTGCACATACGACTGATCTGTTCTTATCTTAGTAGTATCCACACCGCTTCTGGCAAAAAGATTGGCTAAATCCTTCTCCCTTTCCTTCCATATTCTTGTATAACTGTCTCTAAGCTTCTTATCCGATGTATCTATCCACAGCGGCTCTCCCGTCTCAGCCTGACGAAACCTGACTAAGCCTACATTTGGCATTACTTCTTCACGCTTATCATATATCTGCAAAGCAACTACATCATGCTTTCTCCCCGCAATCTTTAGCGCATCTTCAAACTTATCACCCATGAAATCAGAAATAATAAATGCAATACTCTTTTTCTTGATGGCATTCGTAAGATAACGAAGCGCAACACTGATGTCTGTGCGTTTGTTCTTAGGCTTAAATTCAATCAGCTCACTGATGATTCTCAATATATGTGTCTTCCCTTTTTTAGGCGGAATAAACTTTTCAACCTGGTCACTAAAAAAGATCACACCAATCTTATCGTTATTCTGAATGGCAGAAAAAGAAAGCACAGCACACAATTCAGTTACAAGATCTTTCTTAAATTGCTTTTGCGTGCCAAACTCTTCAGAAGCGCTCACATCAACAAGGAGAACAACAGTAAGCTCGCGTTCCTCCTCAAAAACCTTTACATAAGGATGATTGAAACGAGCAGTAACATTCCAGTCAATAGAACGAATGTCGTCCCCGGCCATATATTCACGCACCTCGCTGAAAGCCATACCCCGCCCCTTGAAAGCGCTGTGGTACTCACCTGAAAATATATGATCGGAGAGTCCGCGTGTTCTGATCTCGATGGATCGTACCTTCTTTAATAATTCTGTTTTATCCATGGATAATGAATAACTAATAAGGAATAAGTAATAAACTGCCTGAACACTCTTTATTACTTATTCCTTATTCATTATTACTTTTTAAGGCACTTCTACCGCATTCAAAATCTCACTGATAATATTCTCCGTTGTGATGTTTTCAGCTTCCGCTTCATAGGTAATACCAATACGGTGACGAAGCACGTCATGACAAATGGCACGTACATCTTCAGGAATAACATATCCTCTACGCTTTATGAAAGCATAAGCCTTAGACGCCAATGCAAGACTAATGCTTGCGCGGGGCGAACCACCATAGCTGATCATTTGGGTGAGCTTGGCGAGATTGTAATCCTGCGGAGAGCGCGTTGCAAACACAATATCGAGAATGTATTTCTCAATTTTTTCATCCATATATACTTCACGCACAGTACCACGCGCCTTTATAATGTCCTGCGGATGAATAACCTGGTTGACGGTAGGAAACACTTCAGCTATGTTCTGACGAATGATCATCTTCTCATCTTCCTTGCTTGGATAGCCAATCACAATCTTAAGCATGAAACGATCCACCTGCGCTTCCGGCAGCTGATACGTTCCCTCCTGTTCTATCGGGTTTTGCGTGGCAAGAACGAGGAAAGGCTCTTCCAGCTTATGTGTGGTATCGCCAATTGTAACCTGGCGCTCCTGCATGGCTTCCAGAAGAGCGCTTTGCACCTTAGCGGGAGCACGGTTAATTTCATCAGCAAGAATGAAGTTTGCGAAGATAGGGCCACGACGCACAGTGAACTCCTCCTTCTTCTGGCTATAGATCATCGTTCCGAGAAGATCGGCAGGCAAAAGATCGGGAGTAAACTGAATGCGGTTGAATTTGGCATGAATAGCCATGGCAAGCGACTTAATGGCAAGCGTTTTTGCCAGTCCCGGCACACCTTCCAGCAACAAATGCCCGTTAGACAGCATGCCAATCAGCAATCGCTCGATCATGTACTTCTGACCGATGATCACCTTGCCCATCTCCATCTGGAGAAGGTCAACAAACGCGCTTTCGCGCTGAATCTTTTCATTGATTTCTTTAATGTCCATCATAATATTGTTAATAGTTTAAATATTCTTTATACTTTGTAAATGTGACAGGTGATGTATGAAAAGCGAGTTGCAAATTTACGGTTCATCTCTTAATAAGATACATTGTGATTTTTCACTTTTCACTCGTCACTGGTCACACTTCACTTATTAAGGGGGTGCAATTTTACTAAAAATTTGATGAATGAAAAATGAAAGATGCTGTTAAGAAAACTTTAATGAGCACGTCAGATATTCACAAACCGTTTCACAATACTTTTGCGCTCTCACCAGATGTGAAGAAAGCAGGTTATTTATCATTCACTATCCACGCAAATCATAATCATGGCAATAATACGCTCTCTGTTGTCGGTCAATTATGGAAAGTGAAGGCTGATAATCACCATGAATTACGTTTTATTTTTGTGCTCGTTTTTAAAAAGAAACTTAGAAACTGTTTAAATTTTATTCAAATAATTTACAGGTCGGGGTTAAAGTTCATTAAACAAAGGTCAAGTTATTTTTGCTGAGACAGCCCATAAACATTTTTTCAAATGAAATTTAAACAGTTTCTTAGTCGCATCCGCATCATCCGTGTTCCGTTTTCA
>PLYJ01000054.1 GCA_003151745.1 Bacteroidota bacterium | reverse complement strand
ATGCGCCCGTAAAAGCCATTTAACGGCATTTTATGGAAGAGATGTAAGGGATTGCGGATTTAATCCGCAATCCTTTTTTCTTTTGATGCAAGCCCATTTTCGGCATATCCGATTGACCCTTCCGCTCGTGTCAGTCAATATGCTTCCTCCCAAGCAAATCACATCTTCCGAAAATGTTATGAAAAGACTTTTAACTCTTTATTCTTCTCTCCGTTGTTGTTATTTGCTCCATCTTGCCTCATTAGTTTTGTTACTGAACAGAATAAAATACGAAAAAATAATAAAGAATGGAAAGCATCTGAAAAAGCACTCCCGTGCAATCTTTTATCACAATAAGCATAATCATTTCATTAAAATCTAAATTCTATGGAAAATAATTTTTACTCCCTAAGAACTGCTTCCGGATTTACACAATTGCAAAGCAAACGTAAGTTATTATGCTGCTTATTGCTTAGTATATGTGCCTCTTTTCTTTCGTTTGCACAAACGCCTGGTCAATGGGTTTGGATGGATGGAGACAGCACAACGAGTAGCCCGGGAAACTTTGGAACACAAGGTGTGGCCAGCCCTACGAATAAACCTCCTGCTTTGTTTGGTATGTCTAAATGGACGGATAAAAATGGAAACTTTTGGCTTTATGGAGGAAGTGATGATAACAATAATGGGATTCACAATGATTTATGGAGATATAATCCTCTCACGCAGGAATGGACATGGATGACGGGTACCAACACGGTGAATGACCAAGGTAATTATGGGATTCAGGGAGTGGAATCACCATCTAATCGCCCTCCAAGTACCAATAATGCTATAACTTGGGTTGATAGTAGCGGCAACTTCTGGATGTTCGGTTTCTTGAAGTTTTTTGTATACGCTTATAATGATCTGTGGAAGTATGACATAAGCACCAATGAATGGACGTGGATAAAAGGTCCCCATATAAATAACGGTGCGGGATCCTATGGTATTCAGGGTGTGCCTGACTCCAGTAATAATCCGGACGTAACATACTCTGGAAATGGTTGGGCTGATAACGCAGGTAATTTCTGGCTTTTTGGTTCTGGCCATAACAGTAGTTTATGGCGTTACAATATTGCCACAAATACATGGACATGGATGAAAGGATCAAATACCGGTAATGTTGTTTCAAATGAGTTACCTGTTTATGGAAAGAAAGGCGTGGAGGATAGCACGAATAATCCGGGAATCCGACAGGAATTTTGGAGTTGGAATGATATAAATGGATATTTCTGGCTTTTTGGAGGAATGGTTTCACTTGGTTCTGATGAAATCTCTATAAATGATTTATGGCGTTTCAATCCGGTTAGTGGTAATTGGGCATGGATGTCTGGTGACAGTACTTTATCACAACAAATAATTTTTAATGTTTACGGAACCAAGTGTATCGCAAAGTCAATGAATATGCCTGATGGCCGCATTAGCTACCACGCTGTATCATGGACGGATGTGAATGGCAATTTATGGATGTTCGGCGGGACTGGAGGAGGCACTTATGGGCAGCCGGGTGCCCTCTTTAACGATCTTTGGATGTATTGTATTGTAGGCAATCAATGGACTTGGAAAGGGGGCGACAATGGCAACCAACATATAAGCCCTGACTCTGCGGAAGCTTCCCCGGGAAGTTGGGGAACTTTAGGTCTGCCTAGTGCCTCAAATACCCCTAACGCAACAATAGGTTCTGTGGGATGGGCAGACAATACTGGACATCTTTATTTATTCGGCGGTGGCGACTTAAACTATAAAGTTTATAATGACCTGTGGAGTTTTACAATTGATTCGTCATGCGGCGCTTGTATTCCTTCTCCTCTCTCCTCTTTCCAATCGGATAACACCTATATTTGCGCTAATTCCTGCATTAACTTTACAGACCTCAGCAACAATGCAACTTCATGGCAGTGGAGTTTTCCATGGGCTACTCCTGCGTCAAGCACGCTTCAAAATCCACAAAATATCTGTTATCCCGTCGAAGGTAGTTATGATGTAACACTCATTGCTGGCAATAGCTATGGCAGTGACACACTTACCTTAAGCTTTTATATTGCTGTCCATCCTGCAGCGGCACAGCCCGTAATTTCTCTGAAGGGTGATACTCTTCTTTCTTCTGCTTCCTACACATATCAATGGTATTTTAATAACTCTGTCATCACAGGCGCTACGAATCAATTCTATATAGTGTCTCAAAATGGTTCGTATACTGTTTCGATTACAGATGATAATGGATGTTCCGCCACATCTCCTGCTTTTAATACTGACATATCAGTCGGCATAACTAATCTGACAAGCAATAATTCCTTTTCAATCTATCCCAATCCTGCTTCTGATGAGGTAACAATCTTTTTCTCCCCTATCCTTGGGAGTGGGGTAGGGGGTGAGGTCTCAATATATAACGTGATGGGGCAAGAAATACTCTCCCGCCACTTTATTGGAAGCACTTTCTCCCTCTCCTTTGGAGAGGGCAGCGGTGAGGCTTTTCCCGCAGGCGTCTACTTCGTACAAGTCGCCAATCAAAGCGGGAGATGGGTCGGATAAGTTTGTAAAGGAATAAGTCCATACAGAAACATAAAATTAAATGTTATAAAACTAAATAATATGAAAAATTTATCTCAAATCTCACTTCTAATCATTATGATACTGCTGGCTATTCATCCGGCCTTCAGCCAGACCAAAGCACAGGGTATTACGGAAAAGCCAAATTGGTCGGGTACACCTTTTGAGCACCATGTTTTTATAGAAAACAAAGGGCAGTTCGACCCTATTGATAATAAAGACAAAGCCAACCCGCTCCTACCCCTTGGTTACGTTCAGAAGGAGATTAAGTATGCCGTTACAACGGAGGGTATGAACATATACTTTACCAGCCATGGATTAACATACCGACGGGATGAAACGCAGAAGCTAAGCGAAGAAGAAAAGGAAAAAATGGAAGATGCAAAAGCAACACTTGGGAAAAAGGATCTCAATGTTTCCCTCGCAGAAGAAGAGGAAGAGCATGAGGGAAATGCTTCGAAAACAATTTCCCATCTTATCAGCATGGATTGGCAGGGTGCGAACCCTGATGCTGAAGTAATTGCGGAAGACCCTGTTACGTATTATTATACATACGGTGACAGGAATGATAAATCAAACAGATCAACCATCAAGGCGCTTGCTTACCATAAAATAACATACAAAAATATATATCCGAATATTGATATTGTATATACATTTCCTGAGGATAAAACCGGCATCAAATATTCTGTCATCCTTCATCCCGGCGCTGATGCTTCCGTCATAAAGATGAAGTACTCCGGTGAGGACATCGCCGCCTCTTACGCGGGACAATCTGTTACACCTTTAAAAGGAAATATGCTAAAGATGGATGAAGAAGGAAACATGCTTATTGAAACTCCTTTTGGAAACATGATAGACCATGCCCCTTTTACTTCTTTCGCAGATGGAACTCCCCTTGAATCCTCTTTTGAATTATCAGGGAATGCAGTATCGTTCAAAATCCCCCCTTGGGGGGGTAGGGGGGCTGTCATTGACCCCTGGACCACCTTCCCTCCGTTTTCTAATTCCGCCAATGTCAACCGTGCTTACTTTTTAGATTATGATTTTGCGGGAGATGTCTTTGCTTATGGCGGCTCTTTCCCCTGGCAGGAAATAAAGTTTGATAAGTCGGGAAATACGCAATGGATCTATACTACCACTCCTTTCTGGTATAATTTTACAGGTGGAGGAAATGAGCCTGGCGATAATGCAGTGGACGGCATCAGCGGTAGTAGTTATATCAGCGAAGGATTTAAGCCTCCTAAGGTCTGGAGCAATACGACATACGGTGGATCTGAAATCATTAAGTTGGATGCTAATGGTTTCCAGTCTGCATTTTATGTAGGCAATGATACTGTTATGGAAATGTGGAGGATGAACTATAATAACTGCACTAAAAAACTATCTATTGCCGTAGGAGGATATGCATATTCAATAGCGCCTCAACAGATAAATGTCATTGACACGAACCTTACAACTTTGATTGGTGTCAGCATCCCTTTTACCAATGCGGAGGAGGATAATATGGTTCTTGCTCTTGATAATGCAGGTAATGGTTATTCAGCGCTATGCAGAAGTTGGTTTGATCAAGGTGCGGGTAGGACAGATGCGGGAAATCTTCTTATAAAATTCCCTGCAAGCACGCTCCTTCCGATAGATTACGTAGTGCGGGATCATTTTGAGTTCATTGAGACTTGGAGTGTAAAGTACTCGATAGATGATTCTTCCACGCACGGACCTACTGGCATGACTGGCTATAACGGCTTAGCTGTTAATGGTTGTTATCTGTATATGTATGACGGCTCGTGTATAAAAAGATTCAATAAAAATACAGGGGCAATATTGGATAGTCTTGTCATATCAACCACGCTATGTGGCTGGGGAGGAATTGCTGTGGATGAATGCAATAATATATATGTTGGCTTGCGGAATTCAGTGGTGAAATATGATAGCGCTTATACCGTCCAATCCATCATTCCTACTGCCGGTACTGTTTACGATGTACAATTAGCTCCGGGTAATTTATTGTATGTATGCGGCGATGGTTTTGTTTCATCCTTCCAGTTGAAAGGAGTGTCATGCAGCAGTCCCTGTGGCCCGAATTTTAATTTAGCTGTTTCTTCTACTCCTGATACCTGCTCATTAGGAACAGGCACCGCTACTGCTATCCCTTCCGGGGGAATTGGACCCTATACCTATTCATGGAATCCTACCTTCCAAACTGCACAAACTGCAACCGGCTTAGCACCTGGGGTATATACGGTTGTTGTGATAGATTCATCTGCTGTCGCCTCGCTCTGCACAGGAGGCAATGGAGGTGGCACACAAACTGCAACCGTCACGGTTGAAAATATCACAGGAAGTCCCCTTGCATCCGCATATCCGGACACATCCGTTTGCTCCGGTTCTTCCGTTCAGTTGCATGCAACCGGGGGCACAACCTATAAGTGGATACCCACAACAGGTCTTAGCGATTCTACGATTGCAAATCCTGTGGCAACGGTATATGCACCGACTACTTATACGGTGACTGCAACAAACACGGTATGTGGCAGTGCAACGGCAACAGTTACCATTGGCATTTACCCCGCGCCGCCTACCCCTGTTATCACGCAATCGTACGATACGCTGTTTTGCAGCACCAATCCCGTATATGCCTCTTATCAATGGTATTCAGATACGGCCCTCGTTCCAGGGGCTACGGATACTTTTTATGTAGCCCTGCATAATGGTAACTATAATATAGCGGTAACAGATACAAATGGCTGTATGATTTCAGTAGGTATCAATATTCTCACTGTTCCACCGGCTGCTGCTTTCCAATCGAGCGCTACATCATTATGTAGTAACAGTTGCGTTAATTTTACGGACAAGAGCACGGGTACTCCTCTTGCATGGGATTGGAGTTTTCCGGGAGGCATACCTTCATCAAGCAGTGACCAAAATCCGCAGCAGATATGTTATCCAAATTCCGGCCTTTATACGGTAACACTGGTCGCAGCGAATGCAGCCGGCAGCGATACCATTGTAATAAATAATTTCATTCATGTTTCTCCGTCACCGCCAATGCCTGTCGTTACCAAATCGAACGATACGCTTTATTGCAGCATTGATCCTTCTTATACTTCTTATCAATGGTACCAGGATACCACGCTTATTGCAGGGGCAACAAATTCTTTTTATGTTACAAATCAGGGAGGAAGCTATCATGTCGAGGTAACCAATGAATATGGATGTAATAGCTCAGCGGGCTTTGCTGTCGGTCTGCAGGATTACATTTCAAATAATATGATATATATGTATCCCAATCCTGCAGGAGATCAGTTGATGATTGACGGCTTAAAGCTTACCAAAGAAACGATAATAGATATTTATAATGTGCTTGGGCAAATAATCCTGGAAGAGAAAGTAAGCCGCAGTAACACAGCAATTATAAATGTCAAAAATCTTGCTGCCGGTGTGTATTTTGTCCGGGTGCCTATAGGGGGTGAAAGAGGCACGCTGGTAGGAAAGTTTGTGAAAGAATAAGAAACTATCCAACCTAATTCTCTTTGCGAACGAAGCGGTGTTGTCTCAAAACGATTGGTTTATTTCTTCAATCGAATGTTCTATTGCTCTTCATTCTGAATTCTTTTGTTTGATATCAGAATGAAGAACATTTGATTGAAGAATGAAGAAGGAAGGGAGTTACTAAATAACACCAACGCTTTTGATACATGACCGAATTTCAAGAGTTAGCTGAAGAATTTGAAATTTCATGCGAATAATTTCTAAGATTACAGGTAGAATTTGTAAGGTTATGCGAGGAATTGAAAGGATTAAGCAAAGATTTGCAAAAGTTGAGGAGGGGGTATCAAGGTTGTGTGAAGAATTTCAAAAGTTACACGAAGAATTTGAAATTTCAACTGAAGAATCGCAGAGATTAACTGAAGAATGAGTAAGACTTCAATTAACTTTTGCCTGTATTTTCTTAAAAGTGTCGTTTTTTATGCAAAAAAGAGCATTTACCGTAAGAGTTGAACTAAAAATTGGGAAGTCTTCAGCCAACGGTCTTGAGTCTTCAGTTTGCCCGGAAGTCTATTCAGTGCTAACTGAAGACTGCCTGCTGTGGACTTTAATATTAAAGCAAACGCTTTAGATACACGACTCCCTTTTCACATGCCCCTTCCGGCCAATTTAAACCAGTTCCAGCCGATTATTATTAAAGAAATAAGTATGAGATAAGGAAGAAAGTATCTTGAATTTTTCAAATTTACCTGTGTGATGCCAAAAGCAGCTAAGATGACTAAGAATGGAACGATGGGTAAATGAAACCGCTCAGAAAGTGCAAAGCCGCTGGACGCTAAAATTAATAGGTAAGCTGAAAGAGAGACAATAATCAAAGCATGTTTGCGCAAAAGCTTTTGCCTGTACATCGTAATCAATGCCAGTATAACGAAGAAGGCATATACGTTGCGCGTATATACGCCGCCGCTAATCATCATTTGATTTTCCTGCTGCGTATCCACAAGCGTGGGAAAAGGGGCGACAAGAATCATGGGAAGAAATATGCTCTTTGTGCCATATTTGGCGAATGCATTACCGCCTTTCCTGGTGGAGAAATTTTTCATCTGGGATTCCTGGTTGTTATCTTTTTGCGATATAAGTGTGTTTATATCATTTCCCAATGGCGAATAAAAGATTGCTACGGCAGCGACACAA
Source organism: Bacteroidota bacterium (assembly GCA_003151745.1). Lineage (GTDB taxonomy): Bacteria > Bacteroidota > Bacteroidia > AKYH767-A > 2013-40CM-41-45 > PALSA-967. The sequence continues at coordinate 52,933 of PLYJ01000054.1, read as the reverse complement.
ATCCAAAAACCAATAAATATTCTTCGCCCCCGGTTTGAAACGCGTTTAGATATAATTATGATGCTAGTGAAAAGCGATAGGATCATGCTGGCAGCTAATACCGTGCGAAACAGAAACAGAGAGCCTCCCAAAGCTGTTACTAACAGGACCTGTATGATTTTTATATGCTTTGACCTTAGCAATTTATCTGCCAGGTTGACGAACGATATGACTATAAACACCATCAATGTTTCCTTGAGCGTTAAGCCGCAATAGTAAATAAGGTTAGGAAGCAACATCATCATGATGCCTGCAATGCGCGCCGTCTGCTCATTAAAATTCCGTTTGGTGAAATCATAAATAAGCACGCACGACCAGGCTCCTAAAAATGCATTGGTTATGCGGGCAAGAAGCAGTGACTTAAAAACAACTGTATAAATAACTCCGAGGTACAGCGGATAACCCCTGTCAGCAATATCCAAAAAACCCAGCGCATTAATCAGATGGAAATTACCGTCTAAAATAGAATCTGATAAATATCCACCCATATAATCATAAAATAATGCATCAGCTGCACCGGACTCAAAGGGCTGCCCATACATGATAGTGAAAAATGCGTATAGAAACACAACAAAAATAACGCGGATCAATAAAGCTCTTTTAAATAATTTCCGTCTGAATATTTCATCGGGATATATAGACCACGATTTACTCATACTTTGTAAATAATAAAAGAAAGCGAGTACTGTTCCCGATGCAATTATTAGCCATATTAACGGCATGGAATTATTTAAATTAATAACCTGGACAGTAAACAATATAATTGAAAAAGCAATAATTGCTTTTTTAAAAAAATATTTAGGAAAAAAAAATAATATTTTATTATCCATTCTTTATTTTAACTTAAGATTACAGATTATTTAAATCAAGAATAATATGTTTCTTAAAGTCATTTTAATAATAAAATTTGGTTCCAAACCTGCCCGACATGAGTTGAAACTTATGCGATCATTTTTTTATAAACGTCTATTATTTGTTCGGTAACAACAGGCCATGAATACTGCAATGCATGAGTCTTGTTATACAAACTAAATTGTTTTCGTAATTCTTCATTTACTAATATTTTTTTGATGTTTTCTGAAAACTTAAACGTGTCAGCAAATGAAGACAAAAATCCTCCTTTTCCGTCGCTGACAACATCCGGTATTCCTCCCGAATTAGTTGCAACTATGGGTTTTCCGCATGCCATGGCTTCGCAAAATACTATTCCTTGAGATTCCTCTTCGCTATGCAATGCAAACAGATTACTGGTTATATAATAGGGTTTTAAATCATCAAATGCTATGCTTTTATGTATTTTAATATTTTCTTTCAAATTATTGTTTGATACATAGTCATTAAGCATCTCATAGTACTGAGGATTTGATATTCTTCCAATTATATTCAGTTTAATTCCCGGAAAATCGGATATGATCTTTTCGATTGCTTTAATCAAAAATAAATGCCCTTTTCTTTCGCCTATAGATCCAACGGATAGAATTTTCAGTGGTTTCGCCTCGTCAGGCAGTTGAAAAAATTGTTCGTTAATGCCCTGCGGTATTATATATATTTCAGGTAAATGAAAAAGCGCACCTTTTTTTTTGAGACTTATTATTGAAGTGGCAACGTATCGGGTATCTACAATAGTTTTATCGAGGATATTTAAAATCATAAACTCAAAAAAGCTTTGCGAAACATACATTAGAAAGGTTTTGACCGATTTTCTTTTTCTGTATGCATTCCTTTTTTCAATATAAGCCAGGCCATGAACCGTTACTATTGATGGAATTCCTTTTAAGCGACAATATATATATATCAGGAATACCATTAAATCAGTTCCATGCAGATGACAAATATCCGGTTTGGAAGCCTTTATTCTTCTAGTGATATGAAAGAATCTATAAACGCCCAGGACGTTGTATTTTCTCTTGTTGGAAAAATAATAAATGTTTAGATTATCCCGATGAACAGTGCAGTCGTTAAGGCAATTTCTATTAGGTAATGAAATAACACTTAAATAATGATTTTTTTTGACAAGTTCATTAACTAAACCATATAATGATGATTGAATGCCACCTTTAATTACATTTTCGTTCTCAGGATAGTCCCCAATTTGAAGTATTCTCATTATTAATTCCGCCTAACAATCTTTTATAAGGAATTTTTTATCTTGGATCCGATTCTAATGAATGTGAAATATAATTTAACAATAGGCAAAGGAATGCTATAAATAAGCCGGTAATACATAGGTTGTTGATTAAAATTAACTTTTAATAATAATGCTTTTACTTCATCAACATAAGTTTTACTTAAATAATAACGTAACAAAGACCGTACTCTCAAACCATCCAGCAGCTTTTTTAATTGCTTGTTTTGAGCTTCATAAGAATCGAGGTAAGAAAGGTTAAATATAAAGTATGCTTCTTTCGTATAAAGTTTATTCTTCCCCAATGCCCTGTTGCTGCTATGGATGTCCTGGTTTGAATAAGCCAGAAATTTGTTGAGATAAGCCACTTTGTATTTGAGAGCAATCCGTATCCACAGATCGAAGTCTTCGCCATATTTTAATTCACTCTTAAAACCGTGCTCCGTCTGAAATATTGATTTTGGCACAACTACGAAAGAACAGTTTATAGGAACACAAAAGGTTTTTGCATATACTTCGCAATAATCAATGTATCCGTCTTTAAAATCTTTATCAACGCCCACAGTGGATGAGTGATTTATTTCATTTTTAACAATGTAAAAATTCGAACCATACATGTCTGCGTCAGGATACTTTTCAATCAAACCCTTCATTTCTTCAAGAAAGTGCGGGTCCCACCAATCATCGGCATCTATAAAGGCAACGTGATTATATCTTGCTTCTTTTACTCCATTATTTCTGGCCGATGAAACGCCTTTGTTTTGCTGGGAAAAGACTCTTACGCGCTCGTCTTTTATTTGCTCTATCTCATTTAAGCTATCATCCGTGCTTCCGTCATTTACGATAATTAATTCGAATTGAGAATAGGTTTGTGAAAGAACGGAATGAACACATTTCAGAATGTGGCCCGATTTATTGTAAAGAGGAATTATTACGGTAAACAAATCGTTGCGAAAAATTAGTTGAAAGTTGAAAGATTTAAGTTGAGACTAATGCTTAGCCTTCTTAAATCTAAGATTTAAATGAATTAACCGCGGATACTACCTTTTCTATTTCTGATTCCTCCATTACAGGGCTGATGGGTAAGTTCACCACTTCGCGGTGTATCAATTCAGAAATTGGAAGCGACATAGCGTTCCATTCGGAGTAAGCATTTTGCTTATGCACCGGTATCGGATAATGCAAAAGCGTTTGAATGCCGTTTTCCTGCAAATGTTTTAGCAAATTAGCTCTTTCTGAACTACGAACAACGAATAAATGCCAGACATGTGATTGGCCCTGGCCTGAAGGTAAAATGATATGTTTGTTAGTTATATTTTCACAGTAATACTTTGCAATTTCTTTTCTTCTTTCGTTTTCAGCATCAAGGTATTTTAGCTTCACATTCAGGAAGGCGGCTTGTATTTCATCCAAGCGACTGTTTAATCCCCGGTATTCGTTCACATATTTCACTTTGCTGCCATAGTTGCCGAGTGCCCGCACCATTTCAGCCATTTCATCCGATTTCGTGGTTACGACTCCTGCGTCACCTAAAGCGCCAAGATTCTTGCCCGGATAAAAACTGAATCCGGCAGCATCACCTAATGAACCTGTCTTTTTACTTTTATATATGGCTCCAATTGCCTGGGCATTATCTTCAATAATTTTGAGATTATGTTTCCGGGCAATTTCTTCTAATTTCTCTGACCAGCAAACACTGCCATACAGATGCACCACCATGATGGCTTTGGTGCGATTTGTAATGTGCTTTTCAATAAGCGAAATATCAATGTTATAAGTATTGATATCAGGCTCTACGAGAACAGGCTTCAGCCTGTTGTCAGAAATTGCAAGCACGGAAGCGATATACGTGTTGGCAGGGACGATAACTTCATCGCCTTCCTGCATCACACCTATTTGCATATATGCTTTGAGTATAAGCCTCAATGCATCCAACCCGTTTGCCATACCGATAGCATGCTTTACTCCTATATAAGCTGCAAGATTATCTTCAAATGTTTTCAGCCTTTCACCTAACAAATAATGCCCGGAGTCAATAACCTCTGAGGCAACTTTTTTAAGCTCATCAGCATATTGATGATTTATCTTTTTAAGATTAAGAAATTTGATCATTTATAATTTAGAGCCTTATTTCTTTGTTATTTTTCAGCGCAATATTAATGATAATAATGAAAGATATTACTTCTGATTAGTCAAAGGCAATATTGAAATTGCTTATGCTGAGACACTCGTCTCAGTTGAAGGTATAATGAATAAGCCTCCTTTTCTTTTCTTACTTTATAAAATTAAGTTGTTGAAAAACTTTTTACACCTGACGGACATGATTAACCCTTCGTATTATCTTCGTATTTATACAATCCAAATGTGGATGTTAACTTTTACAATTAAAACCTTGTTATAGCCCAGGAATTAAATTTAATGATATATTTCTTCAATAAAAGTTTATGTAAAAATTCTATTCTATGGGTAATATTAAAGTAACAAAAAATCCTTATTTATTATTTTCTCCTTTTCTACTATTTTTCATGATGTATGCAATAAAATTCTATAGCAATACGCTCATAGGAGATGAAGAGAAGTACCTAAATTATGCACAAAATCTTATAAATGGTTTTCATTCATTATCAAATTGGGGTCTTTATTTATGGTGTGGCCCCGGTTATCCAATAATTATAATGCCCTTTGTTGCATTGCATCTGCCAAGAATTTGTATGACCTTACTAAATGCTGTTTTTATATATCTGTCCATAGTTTTTCTATTTAAGTCATTAATGCAATTTGTAACATTCCGAATTGCAATGATATTTACCTTGTTCTGGGCATTTTGTTATAATGCTTACGAATACATATCAATTGTATATACGGAGCCATTGACCATAATCCTCATTTCTTTATTTATTTTTTCCATAATTAGGTCATTTACCATGAATAGCAGAAATATGGAATTAGTTAATAAACAGATGCAACCGGGGTATATTATTCCTCCCTACTCCAACTTGCTGCGCAATAACAGATATATTTATTTATCGGGCTTCATATTGGGATACATTGCATTAACTAAGATTATTTTTGGTTATGTGTTGTTGCTATTATTTGTTGGAAGTGCCTTACTATGGATCAAAAACAGGAATCGAATCAATTACCGTAAAGGGGCATTAATAATGCTAATAGCTTTTGCAACAACAATGCCTTATTTAGTATATACCTGGCATGCCACAGGTAAACTATTCTACTGGGGGTACTCAGGAGGGATGAGCTTATATTGGATGAGCACACCTTATGAAAATGAATATGGTGATTGGAAGCATCAAATATTATCTCGCAATTGGAACCCTGCAGACAGTGCTTCAGATCGTGTTAAGCTTTTTAAATTGCATCATCAAAAAGATTACGATGAAGCTGCTAAATACAATTTAATTGGACAGGATAGTGCTTTTAAAAAAATAGCTTTTCACTATATTAAAGAATATCCTAAAAAATATCTAATAAACATAAAATCAAATGTCAGCAGGTTATTATTTGATTTTCCTTATACTTTTAATTATCAAAATGCTGGGAATAAAGTATGGTACTTTGCAATTATATATACCTTAACTTTATTTTCTTTTATAGTAACTTTAGCAAATTGGAAAAAAATTGAATATTGCGTCCGTTTTTTATTTATTTTCTTATTTATTTATTTATTTATTAGTTCACTCGTAAGTGCTTACAATCGCCAATTCATAGTTATTGTGCCGGAATTATTATTCTGGATAGCTTACATCATGCAAAAATCGGTAACGATAAAAATAAAAGGTGACGCTACTAACTGATTTGGCATGTTATGGAAAAGATGATTGCTTGTAAAATGAAGTCTTGAAAAATGGAGAATAAGGTGGTTTTTCATGAGAGGAGTGTTTTAGACTAAACCAATAGCAGTTAGCGCCCTGGTTAAGAACGAAAGTATATTAAAAGGGCAGGTTCATATTTTAAAAATATTGGAATAAAATATTTTTAATAAATCAATCTTGACCTTCTACATATATTTTTAAATTATAACTTAAGTTTAAATTTTTCCCACTTAAATAGTATTCTTTCAACAAACCAAATCATGTATTTGGTTATTTTATACATCTTTAATCGTTGCATCTGCTCAATATCACCCCAATAATTGTCGTAATCGGATAATATCCCTGTCGGCAAATATTCCTCCAGCACCGTTCTCCGTTCCTGTTTGTCCAATATAGTATTCACAGTGCTTATACCATTCATATCGAAACACGTTACATCCAAATCTATATAGTTTACGGGTTCGTTATGCAAACCGACAGCTATTAAATAGAATTTCCAATCTCCTGCAATTTTCAATTTTTCATCATACATCCCGTATTTTTCAAAAAGACTCTTTTTTATAAAAGCGGGTGAGTGATTTAATGTGCTCTTATAAAAAGTGAGCATAGACAGATTGGTTTCTTTCCGTTTGTTGCGGTAAATTTTTCCATTTTTCAATGGCTTTAACATGTTGCCATAGAAGATACTGCATGGGGGCAAAGCAGAAAGCATTTTTTCAATTACATCATTGGAAGCTAACCAATCTCCCGAATTCAAAAACTGGCAGTAATCGCCTTTGGCTTTTAATATACCTTTATTCATTGCATTATAGATGCCTGAATCTGACTCGTTCACCCAATAACTTATCTTATCAGCATATTCTTTTATTACTTCTAAACTACCATCTGTTGAAGCTCCGTCAATCACAATATATTCAAAATCTTTCGATGTTTGTGAAATAACACTTTCAATGGTTTTTCTTAACCCTGTTGAATTATTCAGATTAATAGTGATAATTGAAAGCTTCGGCATTTAGGGTTTCTACTTTTTGAAAATATAAGGTTGCGAATCTTTTTAACCTGTTATATATTCAGTTAATTTAAACTCGGCCACCGATGCTTTGGGGCATAACAGGAAATTCCATTTTTGGTGCTCAACATACATTTTTTCAACTCTCTTCATTTTATGAGGACCCTCTAAATGATATATAAGATAATTGGTATTCTTAAATAAAGAATTGATTTTATCAGCCACCTCATCAGTCAGTATTTCTACTATTATTATAGGATTGTAGAGCAACAGGTATTCTCCAAAACCTTCAATTACTTCCGGCTCATGCAATTCAACATCAATTTTCATCAAATCAATTCTAGAAATGTTATTTTGTTTGATATAATCAGCAAGGGTAGTTGATTTAACAATGTATTCATTTATTTCGCCTCTATATCCGGAAAAGTTCTTTAATTTATCCGGAGATAATGATGCGCTCTTTTGATTATCCTCAAAGACATCATAAAATGTGGTGTTGCCTGTAGCATTTGATAGCGCTATTTTTTCAGCAATGATATCATAATTATTAATTCTGCAATTTTTTAATAAAGTATTATATGTCTTCACAGAAGGTTCAAAAGCAATTACAGTCGCCGATGGATTAATTGTTTTTGCAATCAGGCTATACATACCTGTATTTGCGCCAATATCAAATATAATTTTTGATTTCCCGCACAATAGTTTCCATATCCATAAAGTTTCCGATTCCCATGTACTACCGAGCCCTTTCCAAAATATTTCATTTTCTATCGACCCTCCGGTGCTATATATCTTTAGTTTTTTTGAAGCAATTCGGATTGAATATTTTCCGTTAAATGTCAATTTAGTGTACACATTATATTTTGAAATGCCTGCACTCCTTGCTATTATATATAAGTATTTTTTGAGAGGGATTAAAACATACAATTTCTTCAAAATATCCTTATACTTCTGATTCATAAATTATTTTTAGTAATGATTATTATTTTTGTTTTTGACTATTCACTAAATACATTGCATTTTGAAAACACCATATAATAAAATATGTGTAGCAGTAATGATTTTATTCCTTTTTAATTTATTAATAATAATCCGATACACCCTTTATTTTATATAGTATTAACCTCAAGCTATTTGCAAGATAAAAAGTAATTACATTTTTTACATACTTCACAAGTTTTTTTTCTTTATAATTTTTAGTTTGAATACTGGCAACAATACTTTTTGCCTTACTATAATCCCAATTTATAAAAGCACATTTCAGCTTCGTATAATTTAAATAGTCTTGAGCCAATAATTCATCAAATTCTATCTCATCAGGAAAAAGTTCATTTAAATATCTTTTAGAATTAATAAATCCTTCGTCATATTCAATTCGTTTATCGCAATTTTTTCATGGCTTACCGACCCTTCCAAAACTCTGTAAACAACACATAAATCGGCTAAATATCCAAACTTAGTGTATTTAGAGAAGATTGCAAACATCGGGAAATCAGCAATTGACAATTTTTTGCTTATGAATCCGTTAAAATCTATTTTATCGAGTAAATTTTCCCGAAAGCATACTGAACAAGTTCTTATAATGGTATATTTTTTAGCAACGGTAAAAATATTTCCTGATAAAATATTAAGTTGATTGTCAATTATCAATTTATTTTTTTTCTGAATATAATTATATCCTCCTGTACGAATTACCCCATACTCCGGATTGGATTCTAAAAAATCAAACTGCTTTTGCAATTTATATGGGTCAATCCAATAATCGTCTCCTTCCAGCATTGCAATATACTTTGCGCCACTTTTCCTGATATAAGCTAACGTATTTATCGTATTAGCAACAACCCCAATATTCTTCTCATTGTGAAGAACCTTGACAATGTCAGGATATTTATTTTGATATTCCAAACAAATAGACAAAGTAGTATCTGTGCTACAATCTTCCCCAATAAATATTTGATAGTGAAAACCTGCTTTTTGTATCAAAACACTTTCCAATGCCTGAGATATGTACTTTTCCTGATTAAAAGTTATTAGGCAAATAGCTAATTTATATTCCATCTTATTTTGTTTTCCATAAATCTCCCTAATTGATAATGTTAAAAATACTTCAAGATCGGATGCATCTTTTTCTATATTAAGAAGATAAATAGCCAAAGTGGCCACGCATTATCAGCTTTGTTCGTAAACAAATTGTTTATTCGGAATTATTATTCGAATTGGTTTTAAAAAAAATCAATAAAATTCATTTTTCTCAACTATCGATCTCAACTAAATGATTTTAAAACTTTATCAATTGCTTTTATAATAAAACTCCGATAAAATATTTGCGAAGATCTTAAATAAAAATGCAACAATTTAATAAATAAATTTCTTGGATCTTCGATCTTTAAAAAACCTTCCATTTGAGCCATCCATTCTTTATCCCATACATCAAGATATTTGAATTTCGAGAATCCATATTTCTTAAATAATTCGATAACATCTAGGTCGAACCAAAAATATGTTTCCGAAAAATTAAGCCCGTTGAAAATAGCAATAGCTTGTTTTTTATAGCCTTCAAGCCATTCTTCAGGTATTAAGAGATCTGTGTTTTTTTGAAAATGATGGCTTCTATAGGCCGAAACAAAATTGGAATTTGATTCACGCGTTTTTTCGATGCACTGGTAAAATCTGTTTTTGCTTTTAAGCCTTCGCTCGTATAAATAGTTTAAATGAAATACTTTAAAGTCCTCCACATGATAATATCCTTTGTCGGCTTCAATCGGATATGGTATTCTCATGCTGTGAATGTATCTTACATGATTTTTATGTTCTGTTCCGTCATCATTCATCACCCATGGAAAATAAAAGGATGAAAGGAAATATTTGTCTTTTGTAGGAGTGATATTCGCCCATTGAAAGCCGAAAACATCGCCCGGTTTTGAATGGATAATTTTCTGCCAGTCATTGGAATGGAGATAATTTGCTGTGAACAGTTCATCGGCATCAAGCGCAAATAATATCCTCGGGCCTTCAATCTTCCGGGCTTCATCAATCAGCATTTTTTGCCTTTCAGGCTCGTTGAATTCTTTCGTTTTGTTCTCGATTAAACGAACTTTAGGATATTTCCTTGCAATATCCTGCGAACCATCCGTCGAATTCTGATCTGCAATAATGATGTGATCAGCCCACAGGCTGGTGCACTTCAAAAAAAGACCAAGCACCCACGCCTCATTTTTTACAGGAGTAAGACAAATAAGCTTGGGTTTCATAATCGGTCTTTGCAAATCGCTAACATGCTCATTCGACGTTTCATTCGGAGACATTCGATAGTCTTACGAAAATCAGTAAAATTGTTCAGTTTTTTAGTGATTATCTGCGAACATTTTTAGCTATGAAATGCCCTTTTTTGCATAAAAAATTAGATTTTTAATAAAAAACAGGCAGAAGTCAATTGAAGTCTTACTAATGTTTCAGTTAATCTCTGCGATTCTTCAGATAAAATTTCAAATTCTTCAGCTAACTTTTGCAATTCTTCGCATAACCTTCATACCCCCTCCTCAACTTTTGCAAATCCTTGCTTAATCCTGCCGACTCCATGAGAAACAAAAATATCAAGATGTCAAAGAACAATTAGATAATCAGTTGAGAATCTTTTAGTTTAAACAAGACGCTAATGATTCGATGTATCTGTTCAGTCCTGTTTAGTTCCAATAACGAAGGGCGCCTGTACGTACACCATTCCTCATAACCAGATTAAATACACGTATATATATGGATTATTAAAAAATCATCAGTTAATGTTCGGAGCCATGGCTCCATCCATGCTGCGATACCTGCGACCTTATTTTGGTGAAATAAATGTGCCAAGCATGAGGTATTGCATCCTTACTGCAGAGGCCTCTCCCGTTGATTTATTAAAGGAGTGGTCAGGTTGCATTTCGAATGCTGAACTATATGGTTTTTACGGGCCTACTGAGGCAACTATTTATTGCACCTATTATAAATTTAATAAAGAAGTCGCCAACAAGCAATTGAATGGCATGGTGTCTATCGGTAGGGCCATGAACGGGCTAAGCGCTGTTATTGTGGATGAAGAAAAAAATATTTTAAAGGCGAATGAAAAAGGGGAGCTATGGATTTCCGGTGATCAATTAACTCCGGGATATTGGAATAATCCTGAAAAAAATAAAGAATCTTTTTTCGAACTAAAAATAAATGGCGCTCCTGTGCGGTTTTACAAAACAGGCGATCTATGCTATATAGATGATGACGGAGATATTATGTATTCAGGCAGATTGGATTTCCAGGCTAAGATACAGGGATACAGGGTCGAACTGAGTGAAATTGAGCATCATGCCAGGGAGTTTATAAAAGGAAAGAATGCCATAGCCGTTGCATTTGAGAACAAAACCGGGAATACTGAAATAGCACTTTTTGTTGAGGGCGAATTAGCTGATACGGCTGCTTTATCAGCATTTTTAAAATCTAAAATGCCTTACTACATGATACCTGCAAAAATAATTACAAAAGAGGTTTTCCCCTTAAACACAAACGGGAAGACAGACAGAAGTATGTTGAAAAAACTGATACCTGTCTGATTATTCCATGGTAGCTGTAAAAATATCTTCCTCTTTATTCAGCCCGTATTTGCTGAATTCATTGCTGATATTTATTCGCTCCACTTTAAATCCAACGGACTTAAGCCTGTCGGTATAATCCTGGCCATAGATTCTCACATGGTCAATTTGTCCAAATGCCTTTAATTTATCTTCCTCTGTAGTGATCGAGAAATCTTCAAATGTTTTTTGAGAATTTTTCGAAATCGGTACCTGGAGGATGGCTCTCCCGCACGGCTTTAATACCCTGTAAAGCTCTTTCATTGCATCAATATCCTTAGTGATATGCTCCAAAACGTGATTGCATAAAATGAGGTCAAAATGCTTATCCTCAAAGGGTATATTCAAAACGTTCATCTCCATTACATGCTTTGGATAAACGGTTCCCTCCGGGAATCCATAAACAGTGCATATATACTCCGTAAACCCAAATTCAAGTATTTTATTTGACAAGTTCTTCTCAGGAGCTAAATGCAGAATGCTTTTATTTTTTCCGTTGCTAAATAATTTCAATTTTTCTTTAAGATAAATATATAGCAATCTCTCCCTGTCGATGGAGCCGCAATTATAACACCCGCCCGGTCTTACTCCGCCTCCGATGATATGCTTTTCTATAATGATCTGCGAGTCAATTCCAATGGTAGATAAATCTCTTGACGAATAGTTGCAGAACGGGCACACATATCGGTTTCCCCGGTGAAAGAATAATATTAATTTCTTTTTAGTCTTACCCGGAATTAGTTTTTTGATTTTTTTAATCATAGTCATTTGAATGAAAGGAATGGCTTTCTATAGATAAGCTTAAGATTAAAGTCTATTTGGAATCCCAAAAGTATTTCTCTGATAAGAACTGTCCGAATCATTCAACAATGTTATATAAACTGATTTGCGAGTGAATAATTCCGGGAGTTTTATGAGAGATTACATTTTATCTTTTCCAAAAAATGCTTGCAAATAGTTTTAAAATTCATTGCTAAATGGTTGCTAAGTAAATGCCTCTTAGCCTAGAATTATCAATTTTTCTAAATTCTGGAAATAGTATTTTTAACAATGCAACATCTTGCATTTGTGAATTAGTTGTTTTTAAAATTTTTTTAATCACTTTTGCAATCAAGTTATTTAGTCTGCCTTTGTTCAGTATCAGTTTTTTAAAAATTGCGATATTCTCTGGTGAAAATTGATTATACAAACTAATGATCTCAAGTGCTCGTTTGTCTCCTCCTGTGAAAGTTTTTTGATTATCATGTATCCGGTAAATGGACATGGTATGGTTTACAGCTTTTATTTGTACCTTTAGTAATTCAGCACGTAAAAACCATTCCCAATCAAATGTATAATGAAGCTGCTCATTTAATTTTCCAACTTCACCCCAGGTTTTTTTTGTCCAAAATGTAGATGGTTGCATAATATAATCCACATCATTAAGCGAAAGCTCTTCACGATCTTTAACAATAGTATGGCTGCTGGTTTTAAGACCTTCAGCGGTCTCCCAATAACGAATACTACTTCCTGTCAGCAACATGGTTTGCATTATATCTAATTGATTAGCTATATAGGAGAATGTTCCTGGCATAAACATATCATCGCTGTTAAGCCAGCAAAAAATATCTCCCGTTGCTCGCTCAAATCCTTTGTTAATTGCACTTGCCTGCCCTTCATCTTTTTCACTTATCCAATACGCCAGCTTATTTTCATATCTTTTAATAATCTCAACACTATTGTCTGTGCTTCCGCCATCAATTATAATATATTCTAAATTAGGGTAGTTTTGTCCTAATACTGACAACATAGTCTGCTCAAGAAATTGCTCCTGGTTATAAGAAGGAGTTATTATGGATATTTTAGGAAAATTCTGCATTCGAAATTGTCTATTAGATCAGTATCTTAACAAAATCTTTATCCACTTATCCACCTGCCTTACAATAAATTTATTCTTCACAGGTTGAGTCTTGGCAAGATATGTTTGAATCTTTTTATATAATTTAGTTCTTGGATCTTTATAAGCTTCCGGATTTACTTTTCCATACAGACGCGCTTTGTCACGCCAATCAACATCCCAGATTGCTTCCCGCTTAAAATAAGATGCTCCGTATTGATCAAAAAAGTTTAATATTTCACGATCCCAAAATAATTTTCCCTCACAATAAACAGAACTGATATCAATTCCTAACTTCTCATAATCTTCAAACCATGCTTGTGGTATGGGGGCATAATGCTCCTTTTGGAAAGAATAGATTTGATGATACATCCGGTAAATAGCAATAGAGCTTTTCTTCAAAAAATTGATTCGTTCATGGCACTGATACCAGCGATGCTTACTTTTCATGCGCTCCCAATCAGTAAATTGGAAGTGGATAATTTTTATTGCGTTCAATGCAATAGTGGGATTGTCTTTGGGCAAAGGTATGCGGGTGCTATGAATTTTTTGCCCTTCATGATTAGCACCATCATCCATGTATCCCCAATTATAATGAATGTCATAGCGCATGTTACGTAAATCCGGTTGAAAATGAACCATCTGAAATTTGAATATCGTGCCCGGTTTTGCAGTCAGCATGGTTTCCCATTCGAGTGAAGAAGCATAATTTGGAGTGAAACACTCATCAGCATCAAGGGTTATAAGCAATTTAGGACCTGAAATTTTACGAGCTTCCGCAATTAAAAGCTTTTGTCTTTCGGGTTCATTGAAGGCTTTAGATGCATTATCAATTAATATTACTTTTTCGAACTGTGTGGCGATTTCGCGCGAGCCGTCTGTGCTCATCTGATCAGCAATGATAATATGATCCGCCCATAAGCTAGCTAATCGCAAAAAGCGTTCTAGAATCCATGCCTCATTCTTTACCGGGGTGAGACAAATTATTTTTGGACGTTCCTTCATTTTATGACATTTTTACAAATTTTATTATAGTTCTCAAAACATACTTTCCCCAAGTCGTATTAAAAAGCCGAAATTTATAACCAGTTATTAATAAGTGCGTCAAAAAATGTGAATATCCGCCTATTAATTTATCTCTATAAGCAAAATTATCAATCTCAGTCAGCAGCCTGATGCCTTCATCATGAGCATTGGGCCTGTAATACATATAAAATCCTTTGACTGCTTCAATGTAACAATATTTCAATTCTTTTTTACACTCTTTATAGTCAGGGCGATTTTTGATTCTTTGCAAAAATTCTTCGATATATAGTTTAAAGCCGGAAAGCAATATAGCAATGCTGAATTCTTTAGCCCAGTGTAAGCGGCAATATGCATCTACTTCCGATTCAAACAACACCTCGAATTTTACACTGGGTTCCATTAACGCCCTTGTGTTAAATTCCGGATCCTGCAATCGTGGATAAGCTTCATTGTACCTCTTCAATTTGCTCCTAATAAAAGTTAAATTCCACATTGGGCTTGTTGTTTGCCACGGCAAATCGTGCTTTAAATAAGCATATAGATAATTATCCCTCTTTTTTACAATTCTTAAATACTCATTAACGCCTCTTTTGTCAAAATATGCCATTTGAAAAACAGCAAAGTTAAGATCGGGATGTGAATTCATAAACTTGATACGCTTTTCAAGGCAACTTGGAGCCAGCAAATCATCGGAATCCAAGAAGATGGCGTATTTACCATTGGCATGGTCAATCCCAATATTTCTGCAAACGGAAGCATTTTTTGGTTCCCGGTCTCTTACTATTAGTTTTATTCGTGGGTCCCTATCAACGTATGATTTTACTATTTCACAAGTTCTGTCAACTGAACCGTCATCAACCACTAGCGCTTCCCAAAAAAAAAATGTTTGTTTTAGAACCGAATTCAATGTTTCAGAAATCAAAGTTTCACGGTTAAAACTCGGAATAATTATCGAAACAATTGCAGAAGACATATACTAAATAGACCTTTTATTTCTTATTTTATTATTCGGGTCAGAAATGGAATAATTTTATAATATTCAGAATAGCCTAATAAAAAGGGGTATCGATAAAACTCAATGATAGCGCTAGCAAGGCGCTTGATTCTGTTTCTGCTCAAATTATTTACATTCGTCTGATAATACACACTCCACAAAAGTCTCCTTTTATCTAAAGGTAATTTTTTTTCTATTGCCCATTCGAGCAATTTTGAAAACATAATTGTTTTGTTGTGATGAAGAATTGCAGTATTGTTAATCCTGTTTTGAAGGTGAACACCTCGCATTGCCACGGGATGGACAATTTCCCCCCCCATTAGATTACATATTGATGAAACTTTTATCCACATGAGTGCATCCTCAACAAGATCTACATAAGTATCAAATAAGTCCATTTTATCAAAAACACTTTTCTTTACTGTTATGCTATTTGAATGAATCCAACCGGATTCTCCTCTAACTAATGTTGAGAATAAATCTTTTGGTTCAATATTCTTTGTAATGGTGGTGATAAATCGTTTTGGGATCATTGCATTTTCAACTTCCTCATAATAATCTGTCCCTAAAGCATTGTACACACCATCAATATACTGAAATTCCGAAAAAAGTTCTTTATCCTTCTTAAACCGATCCTTCAGGTAATAATCATCCGCATCTAAAAATGCAATATAATCGAATCTTGCATTCATAATTCCAACATTTCGACTTGCACCGGCCCCATGATTTTGCTTATCCGGATGTTGATATAATCGGATCCGAGTGTTTTTCAGTGCCATATCAACACAAATTTGCAAAGAATTATCAGGGGATTTATCTTCAACTACAATAACTTCTCCTACTTCATTTTGCAATAAAGCGGATTCAATTGCCGCTTTAATGTACTTTTCCGCGTTGTATACTGGAATAATCACAGAGACTTTGAATTTCTTCATTTTAACTTTGATTTTTAGGTATTGAAATTTTTTATATTAAATGGAATCAAAATTTGCATATTTATATACATTAAATATTCTAAGCTGTTATTACTGAAAGCTTTTTCAGCCATTTAGATTTTAATTTGATCTGTGTCTTACAAATCTACGTGCTCTTATGAAAAAGCTAAAATTCACCGAAGAATTGGGCACTCGAAATTAATTTGTGAATCTACGTTTTGATAGATTAAAAATATTTTTAAAAGTAAATTTCAAGCTTTTTTGTTGGCCTTTAAGAATAATATTATCCTGAATCAGGGCGACTATTCTTATTAAAACCGTGTCCATATTAGCATTCATGCTTTTAAATAAAAAACCCTTCCCTTCTATTAATCCATAATTCACTAGAAAAATTGCGAAGTGAAATATTTTTTCGACGTGTTGCTCTTTTAAAATTTGTGCAATATCATCATCAAAATGAGGGAATAATACTTCCACATTTCTAATTGTGTTTTTAAACATTGATAAACCAGCCATAGCCGAGGACATTGAATCATCGTGCCTCCTGTAAACTGCCATTATCTCGCGCATTTTTCTAATTTTTCCATATTTTGAAACTAACATAAAGTGGAAATAATCGTCTCCAGACACTGTTTCAATTTCTTCTGGAAAATCTTTTACTAAATTATTCCGAAATGTAAACGAAGATATACGTATGTAATTATTTCTAGCAAGATCATAAATTGTAGTTACATCTTTAACTTCAATCATATTATCATTCTGAAATTGCCCTTCTTTCAGTACACTAACGTTGTGAAAGCAGGATGCGAAATCTCCATTATTTTCTAGAAAATCAACCTGTTTTTGCAATTTAAGGGGATCTGTCCAATAATCATCTCCATCAAGTAAAGCAACGTATTTCCCTGAGAGGTTTGTTAGAAGTGTAATTTGATTTTTATTGTGTCCAACATTTTTTTCTTGTAATATTAATTTTATTTTTTCAGGATATTTTTTTTGATATTCTAAAATTACATTTCTGGTATTATCAGGCGAGCAATCATCAGCTACAGCAATTTCATAAGAATAGCTTGTATTTTGCATAAGCACACTTTCTATAGCTTGCCCAATAAACTTTTGATGATTATATGTTCTGATTGCAATACTAATATGAGGGCGACTATTCACTCCACCATTTATTATTTTAAATGCATTCATACTAGTTTTAATGAATTAAGAGCTCTACCGACTATGCGTGTGCTGCTAAAAGTGAAATATTTTTTAACTACTACTAACCAATTTTGAATTGTTTCCATTCAAATTGAGGCATGATGGCACCAGGCTCTCTTCCCATCCAATGGCCCAGCTCAATTTCTTTATTAGATAAGGTAAAAGAAACGATATCGTTAACTATAATTATTGCTTTTTTTCGATTTTCATCAATGTAAAGATCTATATAAAAGTTTCCCCAATTAAAAAAATTCGCAGGGAATAAAACAGTTGAAATATAGGTGCCATAACTAGTATCATAATTATTATTTATGTCCTTGGAACTTGTAGAAAATATTTTATTTCCTTGTTCATCCTTCATATGAAGACAAACATCAATACGTTTATCAGGATTTTTCTGTCTGAACTTTGCAATAAATTCTATCGGTTCATCAATTCGCATGGTGCTGTCAAAATCCTTATTCAAGGCTCTTACACCTATCTCCAGCAGCTCAAAATCATCATCTTTTATTTCGGCGCCATCATTCCATATTTTATGATTTGATATGGTGTTATTTCCTTTCAGATAGATTGAAACGGCGTTTTCAATTTCTCCCACATACTTCACCGATCCGTTTGCGAGTATGATTCCCCGGGTGCATAAGCTTTTTACGGCTGCCATATTATGGCTTACAAACAGTACTGTTCTGCCTCCGTTTTTTGACACATCCTGCATTTTACCAATCGCTTTCTTTTGAAACTCCGCATCGCCTACAGCAAGTACTTCGTCCACAACAAGTATTTCCGGCTCCAAATGTGCGGCAACGGCGAAAGCCAATCGTACATACATTCCCGAAGAATAACGCTTAACAGGAGTATCCACATATTTACCTACTCCGGAAAACTCAACAATCTCATCGAATTTGCTTTTAATCTCAGCTTTTGTCATGCCCATAATAGCTCCATTGAGAAAAACATTTTCCCTCCCCGTCAATTCGGGATGAAAGCCTGTCCCAACCTCCAGCAAGCTGGCTACCCTGCCATACATATCAATTGTTCCCGACGTTGGTGTGGTTACGCGGGAGAGTATTTTTAAAAGCGTTGATTTACCGGCACCGTTCTTTCCTATGATGCCTACTATCTCACCTTGTTTTACCTCCAGGTTAATATCACGCAAGGCATATACATACTCACCACCGGCTTCAGACAGCTTGTTTTCCATGCCAATTTTCGTGGTGGGATCTTCCATTCCCTTTTTCTTTGCCCACCAACGTTTCAAATCATGCTTAAGCGTTCCTGTTCCTATAACGCCTAAACGATATTCTTTACTTAAATGCTCAATTGATATTGCCGTATCCTTCATACTAATCTATACATGATCCATAAAATTTCTTTCAACGCGGTTAAAAAGCAATATGCCCGCTGTGAGTAATATCAGCATAAAGCCAGCGCTATAGCCCAGGTATATATAATTCACTGTGTCCACGTTAAGTATAATAGCCCTGAATGATTCGATAACACCTGTCAATGGGTTAAGAAGAAAGAATATTTTATACTTACCGCTTATAAATGAAAGCGGATAAATAATGGGGGTTACATACATCCATAATTGCACACCAAAAGCCACTAACTGTTTTAAGTCACGATATTTAGTGGTTAAAGAAGATATAATAATGCCAAATCCCAATCCAAGTCCCGCTAAAATAACCAGCAGAACGGGCAGGAGCAAAATGGAAAAATATATATGAATGTGGGTTCCTTTAAATAATACGCAACCAATCAAAATGACCAATAACAAAGCAAACTGTATAGCAAACTGAACCAGGTTAGAAATAGTTATTGAAATTGGAACAGTCATTCTTGGGAAATAGACTTTTCCAAAAATGCCTGAATTCGTAATGAATGTATCAGAAGTTTTAATAAGGCATGTTGAGAAGTACGTCCAAGCCACGGTGCCGCTCATGTAAAACAGGACGGGAGGCAGGTTTTCATGCGGAATTTTAGCAATGTTTGCAAAAATTACCGTGTACATTAAAGTGCTGAGCAATGGCTGGATAATAAACCAGGTTGGCCCCAGTATGGTCTGCTTATAAACAGATACAAAATCCCGGCGAACAAAAAGCACTATCAAATCCCTGTATTTCCATAATTCTTTTATGTTGAAACCAAAAAGGCTTGGCTTGGGTTTTATTTTTAAATGATATTGAATATTAGACATGCAAACTTGTTAATCTGATTATAAATTTTCGTACTTGATTTTAACAAAAATACAAGGTAAATGTTACGCAAATTTACTAACTTTCTTTCCCTGTAACCGCTGCGCCAGCCCATAAGGCAGCAAATTGCCTCTGTGATTAATAGTTACACTTTTCAGCAAAAAAATAAATCAGCAAAAACAAATCAATTAATATCTTCTTTATCTTCTTCTTCAGTTTCCGTTTTTTTTCCAAAATGGTAGGTTACGCCACTGATGGCATCATTTGATGTTGTTATTTCAGGAGGGGCATCACCGAGAGATTGATTTTCGATTTCTTCATCTTCCTCCCACCTATATTCTTCGCGTTTTGGTCCTTCACCGCGGAAATAAAAGGCCGAAACAATACCTGCAAGAGACCCAGCCAGATGCCCCTGCCACGATATATTTTCTGCAACAAGGAATGGAATAATGCCAAGCGCCAGGCTGCTATATAGAAAGATGGTGAGCAAAGACACAGCCATCATTCCTCGATGGCGGCTCATGATGCCACTAAAAAAAAGAAAGCTTACTAAAGCATAAATTAATCCGCTTGCCCCGATGTGAATCTGATCCGGTGTTCCTAAAACCCATAACCAAAAGCCACCAAGCAGATAAAGCATGAGGATTAACTTGCCTAAAATCTTCCCGTAAAAATAAGCAACCATCGTTCCAAGCACAAGCAGAGGAACACTGTTTGACATGATGTGCTCATAATTAGCGTGAAGCAAAGGAGTGGTCAGAATGCCTATCAAGCCCGACACTTCACGAGGCCTTGTGCCAAAGCGGGCAAGATCAAGATGGAATGTGACATCAATGATATAAATTAGCCACAGAAGAACAACAAATAAAAAAGGCAGAAGAAAACTTCTGCGCAGCTTGTTTGATTCACCCTTTAAATCATCTGACATCTGAAAGCAAAAGTACGCTTTAGTTCGAAGTTGTCATTGCGAGGAGCGTAGCGATGAAGCAATCCTTAAAGTTACGAGGTAGGGATTGCTTCGCTTCGCTCGCAATGATAACTCAAACTATAATTTTAAACAATACTTTTGTTCCAATCACATTCTTTTTATGCCTAATCAGTTTTTTCTCACCCCCATCGGATTCCTTAAAGGCGTTGGCCCGGATCGCGCCGTACTGTTGGAGAAAGAACTTGGCATAAAAACCTTCGGCGATCTACTTTATCATTTTCCTTTCCGTTATGCGGACCGCTCAAGGTATTACAAAGTAAAAGAGATAACACCTGATCTGCCTTATGTGCAGTTGCGCGGTACGATCACTTCTTTGAACGTTGTGGGAAACAAGCCTCCGCTAAGGCTTGTGGGTACATTTAAAGACGACAGCGGAACAATGGAACTCCTCTGGTTTCAGGGAGTCAAATGGATGCAGAAATTACTCCAGACAAAAACAGAATATGTCATCTTCGGGAAGCCAACCGTTTTTAATAAGAAGCTAAACATCGTTCATCCTGAAATCGAAATCGTTTCACCTGAAAACGTTTTGCTGCAATCCTCTTTGCAGGCAGTGTACAACACAACTGAAAAGCTGAAAATGAAATTCCTTGACAGCCGCAGCATTCAGCGGCTGCAGCAAACATTGTCAAAACAATTGCCTCCTGTTCTTCCTGAAACTCTTTCCGATGAACTCATAGAGGACTTAAAGATGTTGTCGCTACGCGAAGCACTTCAACAAATCCATTTTCCCGAAAACCTTCAGCAATTGCAAAAAGCAGAATTTCGCCTCAAGTTTGAAGAGCTTTTCTATAATCAATTGAGGCTACTCATGCAGAAGCTGGTACGTACTGAAAAATATTCCGGCAGGAAGTTTTCAGTAATAGGCGAACACTTCAACAACTTTTACAAACATAAACTTCCGTTCCAACTCACCAATGCGCAAAAGCGCGTCATTAAGGAGATTCGCACTGACACCGGTACCGGTAAACAAATGAATCGCCTGCTGCAAGGTGACGTAGGCAGCGGCAAAACATTAGTAGCTTATATGTGCATGCTCATCTCCATGGACAATGGCTACCAAAACGCCATAATGGCGCCCACAGAAATATTAGCGCAGCAGCATTACCGCACTATTAGTAAACTCGCCGATGGCTCAGGTGTAAGCGTGGCCTTGCTCACCGGTTCAACTAAATCCGCAGAACGAAAAAGGATACTACAAGGCATATCGGACGGCTCTATACATATACTCATTGGCACACATGCCCTCATTGAAAACGATGTGCAGTTTAAAAACCCCGGTCTTGTAGTGATAGACGAGCAACATCGCTTTGGCGTGGAGCAACGATCACGCCTCTGGTCAAAGAATTCTGAAGTGCCGCATGTTCTGGTGATGACTGCGACACCAATCCCCCGCACCCTTGCCATGACACTCTATGGCGATCTTGATGTCTCGGTCATTGATGAACTGCCACCGGGAAGAAAGCCGGTGACTACGGTCCATCGTTTTGACAGCTCGCGCATTCGTGTCTTCGGGTTCTTAAAGGAGCAGATAGCCAAAGGGAGGCAGATATATATTGTTTATCCTCTCATCGAAGAATCTGAAACGATGGACTACAAAGACCTGACTGATGGTTACGACGCCATCACAAGAGAATTCCCGCGACCAGAGTATCATGTCAGCATGGTGCATGGTAAGATGAAACCTGCTGAAAAAGAATTTGAAATGCAACGCTTCATCAAAGGTGAAACGCATATCATGGTCGCTACCACAGTAATCGAAGTAGGCGTAGATGTTCCGAACGCCAGCGTCATGGTCATCGAAAGCGCAGAACGCTTCGGGCTTTCACAGCTGCACCAGCTTCGCGGGCGTGTCGGGCGCGGCGCAGAGCAAAGCTATTGCATTCTCATGACAGGTCACAAACTGAGCAAAGAAGCAAAGCTCCGTATAGATACGATGGTGGAAACAAACGACGGTTTCCGCATTGCCGAGACAGACCTTCGCTTGCGTGGCGCCGGAGACATACAAGGTACGCAGCAAAGCGGCATCCTCGAAATGAAAATTGCTGACATTGCCCGCGATGTTCATATATTGCAGGCCGCCCGCAATAAAGCCCTCGATATTTTAACTGATGACCCTCACCTCGCTAAAAGCAAAAATGAACGCATGCGCAGCAAATTGATGGAATTAATGAAGGCGATTGGAAATTGGGGTCGCGTTAGCTGAAGTTGCAAACCGGAATGCTTCTTCAGCGCTTAATTCTTAATTTCACCGCCTATGCCGTACAAGCCAAACGATCATTACGCCCGCAAAGCAAAAAACGAAAATTTTGTTGCCCGCTCTATTTATAAATTGGAAGAGATAGACCAGCGTTACAGAGTAATTAATAGCAATGATTATGTATTGGACTTAGGTGCATCACCCGGTTCGTGGATGCAATACGCTTCCAAAAAAGTTGGAGAAAAAGGAAAAGTGCTGGGCATTGATCTTAAACCAATCTCTTTAAATCTTCCCAATGCCATCTGTGTGCAGGGTGATATGAATGAGCTGAACCTGGATGAACTATTCAGCAAATATAAAATTGAAAAACCTTTCGATGTCGTTATCTCTGATATGGCTCCTAACACAACAGGGAATAAGTTTGTTGACCAATGCCGTTCGTATGATCTGTGCGTAATTGCTTTAAGCTCTGCGAAGAAGTTTTTAAAATCAAACGGCAACTTTGTTTGCAAAATATTTGAAGGAGAAGATGCTATGTCTTTTCGCGATGAACTTAAAAGCTTATTTAATGAGGTTAACATTCTCCGTCCCAAAAGTGTTCAAAGCAGCAGTAAGGAAATGTTTATGATTGCAAAGGGTAAGAAAACGGGGATAGGGGGATAAGTATATAAGGAGGTAATGCGGATATTTCCTTATATCCTTATACCTTTATACCCTTATTTCCTTCTATAAATTGAAAAACAAGCATCGCAAACCCGAATCATTTATTAAAAAAGTCCTATACCCGGGTGGTGACAAGGCATTGGATAAGTTCATCGCTGAAAACCTGCACTATCCCGAAGAAGCGCTTAAGGATAAAGTTGAAGGGACTGTTTCCGTTGAAATTGACATTGATGTTTTCGGCAAAGTGATCGCTTCAAGAATACTGCATGGCATCGGTCATGGTTGCGATGAAGAAGCAAAGAGGCTTGTGAGCCTGCTTCAGTTTGAAAAGAAGAAATACAGGGGGCTTCGGGTTATTCATCACCGCACGTTAAATATTCATTTCCGTCTTCACACAGCGTCACTTCCTGCGCGACAACTAAACTATCAATATAAAGAAAGTGAAAATAAATCATCTTCTGTGACCTACTCTTATTCAATTAAAATGAACAGTAAATGATGTTAGAATATATTTCCATTTAAATGTTGCTAAACAACTTTCAATAATTATTTTTGACCCGTACAATTCTTTTAAACCTTACTAGTAAAATGAAATCACTAAAAATCTCTGTTTTTCTGTTAATGATTTTTGCCAGCCAGCTTGCTTTGGCTTTGAATCCCTCGAAAGAATATAAGGTGAAGCCTGATAAGTATGGCATGACATACAAAGAGGAAAAAGTTTCAACCAAGGATGGAGCTACCTTGAACGGTTGGTTTTTTGACGCTCCGAGGAAAACAACGAATTGGGTCGTCATAAGCGCCAGCGGTGATGGAAACATGGCGGATAATATTGAAATTGCAGGTCAGTTTCTTTCAGCAGGATGGAATGTATGCATGTATGATTATCGCGGTTATGGTGCAAGTAGCGATTTTAAAGTGGATACGGATGTATATATCTATCCGCAATTTATTAATGACCTGAATGCGGTGTTGGATTACCTGCGCAAGACGAGAGCTATAACAAGGTTTGATTTATACGGCCTGAATATTGGTGCAGGCCTGTCAATGGGTGTTGGCGCTAACAGGGTGGAAACAAGAAAAATTATTGCTGACGGCCCCTGGACAGGCCTTGAGCAAATGAAAAAGAAAATGAAAGATAAAATGGGGAAGGACGTGATCATACCTTTTGGCTATGATAAAAACTATGAACCTATTTATGCCATTGATAAAGCAAGACCGCATTTGAAAGGCGTGCTGGCAATTGTATCTCCGCAAGATCCGATGATTACCCCGGTTGACATGAAACAGATAAGCGGCATCACAGACAATTATATTGTTAAAGCCAGCCCTAATAACGCAAGCAATTTTTCTACTGATAAGAATGCTTATTTTGAAAAGGTAAGCAAATTCCTGAATCAGCAGTAAAGTCTATACGCTTTCCTCTTTTTCGGCATTGACAGCTTCCACTGATTTTATCTGAGGTATCATGCGGAGGATGGTTTGCTCAATACCCGCCTTCAAAGTCATCATGCTCATGGAACAGGAACTGCAGGCGCCTGTGAATTTTAATTTCACAACCATATCTTCTGTCACTTCAAGAAAGGTAACGTTGCCGCTGTCAGCTTCAAGATAAGGACGAAGCTGGTTGAGCGCATCTTCGATGCGGGCAATAAGAACGGGGTCCTGATTTGAGGGTATCATTATTTAAAAGCCAATGGTTTCAACTGTTTTCGTTGGCGCATGGTGTGCATTGCGAATGGAAACCTGCTGTGCAACATTTCTTGCTACTTCCATGAATGCAATGGCTGTTGGTGTAGTTTCATCAAGCACAATAGGGCGGCCTACGTCACCTCCTTCACGAATGCTTTGCACTAAAGGTATTTGTCCAAGGAATGGAATATTCAATTCAGCAGCAAGATTTTTACAGCCGTCTTTACCGAAGATGTAATATTTATTTTCAGGCAGCTCGGTAGGAGTGAAGTACGACATGTTTTCCACCAACCCAAGTACAGGCACATTGATGGCAGGCAGTTGAAACATATTAATGCCCTTGTGTGCATCTGCCAGCGCTACTTTCTGCGGAGTGGAAACGACCACTGCTCCTGTGAGCGGAACGGCAGAAACTAATGTGAGATGAATGTCGCCTGTGCCGGGAGGAAGATCAATGAACATATAATCTAATTCACCCCATTCGGCATCGCTGAATAATTGACGTAATGCTTTTGATGCCATTGGTCCGCGCCATGGAATGGCTCTTGTCGGATCAGTAAGAAAACCAATGGACAGCATCTTTACTCCGTATTTTTCAACGGGGGTCATAAACGTGCGGCCGTCTTTTTCATTGACAAACAAACGTTCATGCTCAACGCCAAACATAATGGGAATGGAAGGGCCGTATATATCTGCATCAATCAATCCTACTTTAGCCCCGGTTGATGCTATTGCAACAGCGAGGTTAGCCGCAATAGTTGATTTTCCAACGCCGCCTTTGCCTGAAGCCACAGCAATGATATTTTTTACACCCGGCACTAACGGCTGTTCATTACCACGTACCGTTGTCACCTTTGAAGACATTTTTATGTTCACGTTCGCCTCCTGGTCAACATAATGAATGATTGCATTCATGCAGGCGCGTTCTATCATTGCCTTCATGGGACAGGCTGGCGTTGTGAGGTTGACGGTAAAGCTTACGTTTTTGCCATCAATCACAATGTCTTCAATCATGCCTAGT
The DNA here is from genome assembly GCA_003151745.1 of Bacteroidota bacterium. Classification (GTDB taxonomy): domain Bacteria; phylum Bacteroidota; class Bacteroidia; order AKYH767-A; family 2013-40CM-41-45; genus PALSA-967. Next base: position 26,539 of record PLYJ01000054.1, on the reverse strand, counting down.
GTAACGAGGTCTTTTTTCAGATCAGGATCTTCGACGTTGCGAAGGGCATCGAGTATTTGTTCTTTGGTAATAGCCACTGGGATGGAATATTTTAGATTGAAAATTGAATATTATCGCTCATTATTGATACTACAAAGGTATGAAATGCATAGTTATCGAGGGTTTTAACACGAATCTACAATCTTCAATTTTCAATTTTCAATTCTATTTCCGGATCCCAAAAAAGCTTTTTAAAGTTCACCACCTGGTCTTTTTTCACTTTCACCCCTTCGGATTCTAATAATTGTTTCATCAAATCAGGTGTACCGAAATGATGCTTGCCAGTCAGCATACCATTCCTGTTTACTACGCGGTGCGCAGGCACCCGTTTCTTTTGTGAATGCGCTGAATTCAGCGCCCATCCCACCATTCTCGAAGATCGCGCTGTCCCCAGGTATTTTGCAATGGCTCCGTAGGAAGTAACTCTGCCGTAAGGAATAAGCGTTGCCACTTCAAATACATGGGTAAAGAATGAATCTTCCTCTTTTTTCTTTTGCTTCATGATATGCTGAATTTAATATAGCAGATTTTAAAACCCTTATCAGTAAATATTTTCTCATAGGTAGTTTTAATTCCCAACTCATCGTTCAGCAATGGCGATTGGTAAAGATCATTCGTGCTTGCGTGAATGAGATATTTGTGCTCATGCAGCGTTTCAAGCGTGAAGTTGTACAGCGCTTCATTATCTGTTTTAAGATGAATGAAACCACCGGGAGCGATAACGGCAGCATATTTCTTCAGGAAGCTGTTAGACGTAAGCCGCTTTTCCGCTTTGCTGTTGCGAACATGCGGATCGGGAAAGGTGATCCAGATTTCATTCACTTCCCCTGCAGCGAAGAAATGCTCTATCCATTGAATCTCCGTACGTATAAACCCAACATGCGTCATATTATTTTCATGCGCTGTTTTACTGCCGCGCCATAAACGCGCCCCTTTAATATCAATGCCGATAAAGTTGTTTTGGGGATATTTCTCCGCAAGTTCCACCGTGTATTCACCGCGCCCGCAGCCCAGCTCAAGAACTATCGGATGATGGTTTTTAAAAAACTCCCTATGCCATTTTCCCTTCACAGGCTGGTCAACAGGCGGATAACCCATCTTTGGCTGAAGCACATGAACAAACTCTTCAATCTCGGCAAACCGTTGTAGTTTTCTTTTCATAGAATAAGGCGCAAAAGTAAGATTTGCTTTTTGTAGCTACTTTTGAATGGTGAGTATTCATAAGAAAGTTCTCGTTTGCCCCTTGGATTGGGGGCTTGGTCATGCAACACGCTGCATCCCTCTTATTCGTTCTCTTTTAAGTGAAGATGCTGAAGTGCTTATTGCTGCAGATGGTAGCCCGTTGGTGTTACTGAAGGAAGAGTTCCCCGCGTTAAAGTTTATCGGGTTGCCGGGATATAACATCCGTTATTCAAAGTGGCTATCAATGACAGTTTCGATGCTATTGCAATCTCCCAAAATTATTTTTAATATTCTACTTGAGCACAGGCGATTAAAAAAGATTATCTGTGAGCATAAAATTGATTGTGTAATATCTGATAACCGTTACGGTCTTTGGAATAGGAGTGTTCATACTATTTTTATTACGCACCAGTTATCAATTAAATGCCCCGTCGGTTTGAAATTTCTTGAACCGCTTCTTTATCGCATCAATCATTGTTTTATTAAAAAATATGATGAATGTTGGGTTCCCGATTCAGCTGGCGAAAACAATTTATCAGGAGAATTATCTCACCAGATTCGCTTACCGCACAATGGAATGTTTGTAGGCTTGCTGTCAAGATTTGATTCAACAATTGAAAAAACTGCAGAAAAGAAATATGACCTGCTTGCAATTATTTCGGGACCAGAACCACATCGTTCTTTGTTGCTGCATAATGTGCTCGCTCAATTAAAAGAACTTAACATATCTTCATTAGTTGTTTCCGGCGAGCCGCAGAAAAACTATGACAGGATGATAAATGGTAACATCCGTTTGGTTTCTCACCTCAGCAGTAATGCAATGAAAGAAGCGATCATGCAATCGGAGGTTGTTATCTGCAGGGCAGGCTATTCCGGCATCATGGATTTAGTTTCACTAAGGAAGAAGGCAATATTAATTCCAACACCGGGGCAAACAGAGCAGGAATACCTGTCTGAATATTTAAAACAGAAAAAAATATTTTATGCTGTGAGCCAGAAGGAATTTAAGATGGAAGCTGCTTTAAAAGAAACGGATCGGTTCGGGGATTTTTCTAAAATCAGTTTTGATAAAGAATATTCAACAGCAATAAAAGGATTGATAAGAAAAATCAATGAGTAGAAATTACTATATCCGAAGTGGTAATAGTATTGCTTTGGTGCATGGCGCGGTCGTATATAAAGATCTGGTAGTGTATGGTGTCGTTTATCCCATTGTTGTATAATGTTGTGAGCTGTATATACTGAGTCATAGATATTTCGCCGGTCAGCGCTTTGTTATTTCCATCCGGGGTAAGATAAGGCAGCGTTCCGCTAAAGTTGGCAACAGTAGAGTCATTCTGACCGGCGGTGTCCGCTACCCACACTCCTTTCTCTTTTTGAAAAAAAGAAACGATAAAGTCCTGTGGATTACCGTTTGGAGTAGTATAACCAATGTCGCCATCGCCATCAGTAAATGAAATAGTGATGATAGTGGTAGAATCCGCTCGCGAAGCGCTACTTTGTTTAGTCAGCGAAACAAACTGGATGCTTGGAATGTCAGAATAAGTCTTGGGTTTATAACATCCCCAAAAAAGCATGACAACCAATGCGGCTAAGAAAAATTTCAGAAAACCTCTTTTCATAATATACGAATGCTAAGGTACGAAATATATTTTTTGATTCTTTCAGTCATCCCAATTATATACCTTCGTTGCATCTATAGAAGTCCACAGTCTTCAGTCCACAGTAGTGCTAAACTTATTGAATTCGCACTGCTAACTGTAGACTGACGACTGCCAACTGTAAGCTATGGCACTGATAAAACCTGTAAAAGGCGTAACGCCTGTTTTTGGTAAAAATTGTTTTCTCGCTGATAATGCAACCGTGGTGGGCGATGTAACCATGGATGATGAATGCAGTGTGTGGTTTAATGCTGTGGTGCGGGGAGATGTAAATTCAATCACCATCGGCAAGAAAGTGAACATCCAGGACGGAGCCATCATTCATTGCACGTATCAACGCGCCAAAACTGTTATCGGCAACTTTGTAAATATCGGGCACAATGCCATTGTTCACGGATGCACTTTAAAAGACCGTGTTTTGGTTGGCATGGGCGCTATCATTATGGATCACGCAGTGGTTGAGAGTTATTGCATCATCGGCGCTGGAGCTTTGGTTTTAGAAAACACAGTTTGTGAATCAGGATTCATCTATGCCGGAACACCAGCAAAAAAGGTGAAAGCCATAAGCGAAGACCAACGAAAGCTGTTAGAGGAATTGCCCGATCGTTATGTGATGTATTCGGAGTGGTTTAAATAAAATGATGAAGTTGTCCATCGCACGCACAAACACACGAAACCTTACCAATGAGAAGTGTGACGTCACAAAAACATCACATCAATATCTTTAACAGCTTTAAAGTCCTTATCCATTGTAACAATGATAAGATTATAATGCTTTGCGACTTCGTACTGATAAGCATCATCATAATCAAGTTTCAGTTTACAGGCTGTCTTTATTAATTCACTATGCTTATTTAAGGGAAGTGCGTGAAGTGTAATGATGGATATTACATCATTGTAAAAATCGCCATACTCTTCAAAAAGATTTTTACGAAACAATGCAATGCCGATAGAATAAAGTGTGAAGTCAGAAAGCTGACATTTTTCTGAATGTTTATTAATAAATTTTTTGCAAGCATCCTGCTTCTCGTGCCCTAAAAGTATTTCAAGAAAAATATTTGTGTCAAGCAAATACATGCTACTCCCAAATCTGGTGTTGTAAATCTACGGAGTTTGTGTTCTTGTACTTGCCTTTCAAAGCTCCCTGCCATTTAAAATCGGGAGATGTTTTTTTGGCTATGCCTTTCTTTGAAGGTTTTTTTGAAATTAAAAAATCAATGAAGTCCAATACCTCTTGGCGCAATGACTTTGGCAAATCGTCTATTCGTTGCAACAAATCTCTTTTCATCGTTATTATTTTGGGCAATTAAGCTTATTGCCTTTAACCAAAGCCGGAAGCCGTTTAATTACTTCCTTATCGGTTCTTTCAATTAGCTAATAGTTTGTATTTTAATTGCAAATATACGAACTATTGGATGGAAGTCAAGTTTGCTTTCATAGCAAGGGCAAAGTTCCCCATCACACATACAAACGCGCGAAACTTTGCCCAACTGAACAGAACCAGATAGAATTTTAGAGTTACGCTCTTATTAAGAGTATTAGTTTAATTCAACAAGTGGTTAATTGAAGTTTTATGTTTCACCTTTAATAACCAAAGTTATGAATTACAAATTTATTGCAGGCATTGATCAATCTAAGCTCACCATTGATGTATGTCTGATCCACGCTGCTGAGAGGCAGAAGTTAGGTGAGCGGAAATTTGAAAACACAAGTAAAGGATTTAAGCAAATGACTATCTGGATGAAGTCTTTTGAGATTGACTTGTGCGAGTTACTAATTTGTGCAGAGCATACTGGCTTGTACTCGTATCCTCTCTGTGTGTGTTGCCAGGAAAACCAATTGGCGCTGTGGTTAGAGAGTCCGCTGCAAATCAAACAATAATAATGCGTTCGGAAAAAGTGGATTTTGTTCAGTTCAATTATTCCCTGGTTTCACGCCATGCGGAAAAGCGTTTGCTGGACGCCGCTGCCGACCTGGGAGTGGCTACGCTGATCAATCGCCCTTTCGGAGAAGGAAGGCTTTTCAGCAAAGTAAACGGAAAGCCGTTGCCTCCGTGGGCAGCAGGATTAATGATAACGAGCTGGAGTGAATATTTTTTAAAGTATATCATCTCGCATCCTGCCGTAAACTGTGTTATTCCCGCTACCGCTAATCCTGCTCATGCTGCAGATAATGTAAAGGCGGCAACAGGCAAATTGCCGGATGCAGCGGAGAGAAAAAAAATGGCGGAGTATATTGATTTGCTTTGAAATGGAGGAAATTTAAAAATCGAATTTCAAGATCTTTTTGGGCGATAAAAACCACTTATTAAGGGCAAAATAGGACATTTGTCCTATAAAAGGGCGTAAAAGATGGAATAGTTTGTCATTGCGAGCAATGCGAAGCAATCCCTTAGCAATGAATTGAAGAGATTGCTTTACTAGTTTGCAATGACAGTGTAGTTGTTAGGGATTGCTTCGTCGCTTATGCTCCTCGCAATGACTTAAACCTTCACCCCGGCACCATGGCAGTGCTTGTACTTCTTGCCGCTGCCGCATGGACATGGATCGTTTCTGTTGATTTTAACTTCCGCTTTGATGGGTTGAGTGCGTTGAGGCTGGGTAGGCGGTGCATCGGGAATGCCTGTGGGCGGCGCTGAAGCTGCATCGGCTTTGCTAGCATTCAGCTTGCTCATGTCAGTGCGTTGAGGCTTGCGTGCTTCGCGCACATTTTTAGTTTCCTCCTGCGGAATGATGCCTTTGAAAAGGAAGGAAATAATATCTTTATTCACCGTGTCAAGCATCTGCTTGAACAGCTCGAACGATTCAAATTTATAGATGAGCAAGGGATCTTTCTGCTCATAGACGGCGTTCTGCACGCTTTGCTTGAGATCGTCCATTTCGCGGAGATGTTCTTTCCATGCATCGTCAATTAGAGCGGCTGTAACATTGCGTTCAAAAGCATTTACGAATTCACGCCCGTGTGTCTTGTATGCTTTCTCCAGGTTAGCCACCACCTGTATTCCTTTGATGCCATCGCTGAACTGCACTACTATATTTTGATAAGTAGCCTTTTGATTCTCATACACATCCTTGATGAATGGGAAAGATTTTTCGGCAATCATCTCGCTCTTATGTTTGTAAAAGCGCATGGCTTCATCAAATACTTTCTGAATGATTGAGTCGGGTTTCTCATTCATGAACTCCTGCTCTGTAACAGGGCTTTCAATAGAAAGATGCCTGATCAGCTCCAGCTTAAATTCTGCATAATTGCGTTCCTCAAGAAACTGGTTTACTACAGAAGTGCTTACATCAAAGATGGAATTGCTGATGTCAATAGCAAGACGCTCGCCGAAAATAGCGTGGCGGCGTTTCGTATATATCACTTCGCGCTGTGAGTTCATTACGTCATCGTACTCGATGAGGCGCTTACGTATGCCGAAGTTATTCTCTTCCACTTTCCGCTGCGCACGTTCAATGCTTGCTGTGATCATGCTATGCTGGATCACTTCGCCGTCTTCAATACCCATCCTGTCCATCAGCTTGGCGATTCGTTCAGAGCCAAACAGGCGCATCAGATCATCTTCCAGCGAAACATAAAACTGCGATCCTCCCGGATCACCCTGCCTGCCAGCACGGCCGCGCAACTGCCTGTCCACACGTCTTGACTCATGCTTCTCCGTACCTACAATGGCAAGTCCGCCTGCTTCCACAACGCCCGGTCCAAGCTTAATATCTGTACCTCGACCTGCCATGTTAGTTGCGATCGTAACCGTGCTTTTCTGTCCTGCTTCAGCTACAATCTCTGCTTCGCGCTGATGTTGCTTTGCATTGAGCACATTGTGCTTAATGCCATTCAGCTTCAGCATGCGGCTCAGCAGCTCTGATATTTCAACAGACGTGGTTCCAACGAGCACAGGCCTTCCTGCTTTCACAAGCTGCTGTATCTCTTCAATTACTTTATTATATTTCTCGCGTTTGGTTTTATAAACTTTATCCTGCTCGTCCTTCCTTACAATGTTTCTGTTGGTGGGAATAACCACTACATCCAGCTTATATATCGTCCAAAATTCATTCGCTTCCGTTTCAGCTGTGCCTGTCATGCCTGCAAGCTTATGATACATGCGGAAATAATTCTGAAGTGTAACAGTTGCATACGTTTGAGTAGCCGCTTCAATCTTTACATTCTCTTTTGCTTCAATAGCCTGGTGCAGTCCGTCAGAATATCTTCTTCCTTCCAGCACACGACCTGTTTGCTCATCCACGATCTTCACCTTGCCGTCAGCAATGATGTATTCCACATCAATTTCGAAAAGCGTGTATGCTTTTAAAAGCTGTGACATGGTATGAATGCGTTCCGACTTAATGCCAAAATCGCGAAGCATCTCATCCTTGCGGTTCAGTTTTTCTTCAGGAGAAGCATTTGATTTTTCAATCTCAGCAATCTCGGAACCCACATCAGGCATGATGAAAAAGCTCTTATCATCAGCGTTGGAGGTGACCAGCGCTATTCCTTTTTCTGTTAAATCAACCTGGTTGTTTTTTTCATCAATGGTAAAATAAAGTTCTGCATCTGCTTTGTGCATCTCTTTATTCTGATCCTGCATGTAGAAGTTTTCTGTCTTCTGCAGCAAGGCTCTAACGCCCTGCTCTCCAAGCAGCTTGATGAGCGCTTTGTTTTTGGGAAGTCCGCGATAGGCACGCAACAGGCAGAGGCCGGCTTCCGTTTCCTTTTTATCAGCTAACAGCTTTCGCGCGTCAGCTATTACTGTATTAATATAACTGCGCTGAGAGTTTACTAGCAATTCTACTTTTGGCTTCAGCGCCTGGAATTCCTGGTTATCACCTTTTGCAGTAGGGCCTGAAATGATCAATGGTGTTCTTGCATCATCAATCAACACGGAATCTACTTCATCCACAATAGCGTAATGATGTCCTCGCTGCACCATGTCTTCAGGATTGCGCGCCATATTATCACGCAAATAATCAAAGCCGAATTCATTGTTGGTGCCGTAAGTAATGTCAGCAAGATAGGCTTGTCTTCTTTCCTCTGAATTGGGCTGATGCTTGTCAATGCAATCAACGGTAAGGCCAAGAAATTCAAAGATAGGTCCGTTCCATTCAGAGTCACGCCTTGAAAGGTAATCATTCACCGTTACAATATGAACACCTCGTCCTGCAAGAGCATTCAAATATATTGGCAGTGTGGCAACCAGCGTTTTTCCTTCTCCTGTAGCCATTTCAGAAATCTTTCCCTGATGTAATACAAGGCCGCCAATAAGCTGCACATCGTAATGCACCATATTCCATTTAACCATGATGCCTGCTGCTGTCCATGCATTCTTGTATATGGCAGTGTCGTCGTTGATGGTTACGTGTGCTTTCTTTGCAGCAAGGCTGCGGTCATGATCTGTTGCGGCAACTTCAATGGTTTCGCTATTCGTAAAGCGTCTTGCTGTTTCTCTTACTACTGAAAAAGCTTCGGGCAAAATCTCATTTAATATTTCTTCCGTTTTGGCATTGCGGTCTTTCTTTAATTGGTCAATCTTGCGGTAAATGTCTTCCTTCTCATGCAAATCGAGATCAGCATTATTCTCTGCTTCGTTCTCCAGTTGAGAAATTTCACTTTCAATGTCTTTGATATGTTCGGCAATTCTCCTTTTAAAATCCTCCGTCATTCCGCGGAGTTCGTTGTTGCTGAGCCCGGAGATATTTTTTTCTGCAGCAAGTATGTTTGCGAGTATGGGGTTCAGTTCTTTCAGATCACGCTCGCTCTTACTGCCAAAAATGCCGGTAATTGCCTTATTGAGTATTCCTATCATAGAATAATTAATTGTTATTCAGCCTGTCAAATATTGAGCCGAAGCCCGCACATGCGGAATTAAAGAACAAAAGTAGTTTAAATTTAAGGAATAATTGGACAGAATGTCAGCATGGGTAAAGCAAAGAAGCCACCCTGTATGGAGGATGGCTTCTTTTATGTAAAGATGTTTTTTATTATTCGTTTGTATAAACCAGCTTTTTACTTACAACTCCGTCAGGAGTAAACATTTTAAGTATATAAACTCCTGAAGCAAGATTGAAAGAGTTTCCGTCAACCATGGTTTGATGCGCACCGGGCGACTGATGTCCGCTTTCAATCTGCCTGATAAACCTGCCTTGCAGATCATATAAGTTGACCGTCACATCTTCGGGATTTTTGAGCAAATAGCTGACCGTAAAAGACTGGCTTGCAGGATTAGGTTCAGCATTAAATTCAAACGCCGGATTTAATTCTTCATTGATTCCAACAACGCCGGTTATATTGACATCGTCAATGTATATATTATTGGATAGCGTTCCGGTTATAAACTGGAAGCGAAACTTTACCTTGGGCTTTGCTGCATAGCTATTTAGCGGAATGGACACTAATTGCCATTGATTCTGATTCGTAGGAGCAAAATCATTGGGTTGAAAACCACCGCTACCGACGGCCAAGTTGCTTCCCGCAAGATGTTTTAATTCAGTCCATGATGCTCCGCAATCAATAGAAATACCTACGCTTAATGAATCCGTGTTAGCGGTATATTGCTGACCGTAAGAAAGTTGAAAAGTAAGCACAGGTGAAGTAACGCGACTGAAATCAACGGAAGGAGAAAGCAACTCTTTATATGAGCCTGGAGCCGTGTTATTAATAGTTTCGTGATTCTGAACAGACATCGAATAACTCCCCGAATATGAAGCACGGTTTGTGCGCTGCCATGCCGGTCCGCCATCGTCGTTAAAAACTCTCCATTCCTGTGGAAGAGCCTGACTGCCTTCAAAACCTTCAAAGAAGGGTACATGTGTAATGCCAAAACCCCAGTCAACAATTACAGCATCGCCCCTGTCAATTGTTGTAGTGCCTTGTGCATTGGTTACGGTAAGAATCACGTGGTAAGCCCCTTGATTGTTATAAGTAATATTCGGAGGGTTTTGAACATTAGAAGAAGAAGGGCTGCCACCCGGGAATTGCCAATTCCATGATGTTGGTTTTCCATTGGTTGTATTGCTCTGAAATTTAACAATAGAACCCGGGCAAATAGACTTGTGAAGGGGAATAAAATCTGCCTGTGGAGGACAATGGGCAGGGTAGACATATGGATCACTGGTGCCTGTTGCCGCAAGATTAGAAGGTTGCCACAGACTAAAACGAGCGACATCAAGAGTGGCACGCATTCTTGCCTTTTGATCCTGTGTCCAAATATTTTTAGAATCGCCATTCGTGTAGTCCATATAATTCTCAAACATTATGCCCGGTGGATTTGGTGCGCCGCAGGCATCTCCTAAAAAACAGGTATCAGTTGGTGGAAAGCAAGGATCGCCGTATGTTGGTCCAAACTGAACCGGAGTGTCTGCACAGTGATCATCACCGCAATCAGCATCACCCCAAATGTGAATCATGTTGAGATAATGACCTATTTCATGATCGCCGTCCCGTCCGGAATAAGTGCTTTCGCCAAATCCGCCAACAAAATCATATTTTAGAACAACTCCGTCAGTTTGTGATGGGCCGCTAACCGGAAATTGAGCATACCCAATAATTTCTCCACCTGGAATACCTGCAGATCCAAAATTGATAGTCTGAACCACCCAGATATTTAAGTATTTGTCGGAAGGCCAGTCAATGACTGATTTCCCGAAATCATTGAAACCAGATGTGCGATGCGAAAAGGTTCTTGTTATTCCGTCCGTGCAGTTCCCATTAGGATCAATAGTTGCAAGGCGAAATTCAATTTTTGTATCGGCTGCCACGGGTCTAAAAGCAAGAGGTGTGTTGACTGTGTCAGCATTTTGCCTGCGATAGTCGGCATTAGTGATTGCTATACAACCTTGCACGGCATCATTAACCCATGAATCCAGAATATTATCATTTAAACCTATGCCATTATACTCATATATAACATGAAAAACGGTGGGAATGATACGAACAGCATCGCTGTCAACTCCGCTTGTACGGGCATTTTTATGCGATTGAAGATACTGCTCAATCATTGTATTCATTTGCTCGCGTCTTATTACGAGTGTTGGATCTATCTGCGTGGCCTGCTTCCAAGCTTCATTAGTTCCGCAGACTCTATTAGTTTGAGCATTAACGGATGCAATTCCGGTGATGAAGCTAACTGCTGCAATAAAGCATAATGTATATTTATTCATAACTCGAACAGTTTAATTTCTGCAAATTTAATTAATTTTACTAAATCATCAACTCTAAAAGCATTTATTTTGTATGGTTCAAATAAAAAAGGTCAATCCTGAATTTACGGGATTGACCTTCTTTTGGAAAGAGCTTTCTGTCAATATTCATCTTCATTAAAAAAGAAATCATCCTTGGTGGGGTAGTCAGGCCAGATTTCTTCGATGTTTTCATAAGGCTCGCCTTCATCTTCCAGTTCCTGCAGGTTTTCGATTACCTCAAGAGGAGCGCCGGAGCGGATTCCATAATCAATAAGCTCGTCTTTGGTTGCCGGCCAGGGTGCGTCTTCGAGATGCTGCGCTAATTCTAATGTCCAATACATAGTGAAATCTTGTTTGGAATGTTTGCTTATTTTTTAGGGTCGGCAAAAGTATAAAAATTCCTCACAAAAGAAAGCGTGTTCAGAAATTTTAAAAACCGAGCATTTCTTGCCATAAAAAGAGCGATAAGGGAATATTATTGTTAGGTGCAAAATCGTTTACATGCGCGGCTTCCAGGGAGTTTCTGTTGCCTTTAACTCATACGTAAGACAGCGCGACAATACAAAAAGATAGTCGGATAAGCGGTTAAGATATTTTAAAACGAGATCGCTCACAACGTCATTTTCTGATAAATGAGTGGCGAGCCGTTCCGCCCTCCTGCATACGCATCTTGCAATGTGACAATAAGAAACAATGACATGTCCTCCCGGCAATACAAAGGATTTCATCTCAGGTAATATGGCTTCCATCTTATCCATCTCCTGTTCAAGCAAGTTTACATCTTCTTCTTTCAATTCAGGAAGTTTCATTCTCGATGCTTCAGGATCGGAGGCAAGAAGAGAGCCGATAGTAAATAGCCGATCCTGTATCTCCAGTAGAATCTTTACATGCTTTTCATCAATCGGTTGATCGCGCAATAAGCCTATCCAGGAATTTAATTCATCTACAGTTCCGTAACATTCAATACGCAGGTTATGCTTGGGAACGCGGGTTCCTCCTATTAGAGAGGTTTCGCCTTTGTCTCCTTTTTTTGTATATATCTTCATTACACCGATTTTTGAGATTGTATTACTACTGCTTTCTTAATATTCTCATTAATCTGATCGGATTCAATTAATCCGTCTTTAAGACGAACAATGCGATGCGCATGTTGTGCGATGTCTTCTTCGTGAGTAACCACAATAATGGTATTTCCTTTTTTATGAATTTCCTCGAAGAGAACCATGATTTCTTCTGACGTTTTTGAATCGAGATTTCCTGTTGGTTCATCAGCGAGAATAATTGCAGGACGATTAACGAGCGCACGCGCAACAGCCACACGCTGCCTTTGGCCACTTGACAATTCGTTGGGTTTATGTTTAATCCTGTCGCCAAGGCCAACATCTTTCAATGCAGTAGTGGCATGAGTGATTCGTTCATCCTTGTTCATGCCGGCATAAACTAATGGCAATGCAACATTGTCAAGAGCGCTGCTGCGGGGAAGAAGATTGAAGGTTTGAAAAATGAAACCTATTTCTTTGTTGCGGATGGTGGCTAACTCATTGTCCGTCATCTTACCGACCGATATTCCGTTAAGTATATATTCTCCGCCTGAAGGAGTATCCAGGCATCCTATAATATTCATCAACGTTGATTTGCCGGAACCTGAAGGGCCCATCAATGCAACATATTCGTTCTTATTAATAGCTAAAGTAATGGAGCGCAAAGCATGAATCGTTTCCGCGCCGATGCGGTAAACCTTGGTAATACCAGTAAGTTGTAAAAGCGGCATGAAATTTTTTCTGTTGAAAGGCAAAGGTATTATTCAGATGTTAAAACAAAAGAATATCGAAGCATAATAAAATGTTAACGGGCAATTGCTGCTAAAACCTGATGACGAAATCTTGTTTCGCCTGATCCTTATTAAAGAATACAATGCCGAGATAAAAAAGGTCAATGGTAACAGTGACTTGCGAATTTTTTTTAATTTCCTTCCATGCGTGTTGCATGCCGCTGCTCCAATGAATGTCATCAATGATGAAAAAAGAATTTTCATGGGCAGCCTGCAGGCACTGATTAAAATACTTCAGCGTAGCTTTCTCACGATGGTTACCATCAAAGAAAACGTAATCCAGCTTTTGCAATTTAAAGATTGCCTGTGGCAGCGTTTTATCGAACTCACCAATGAATACCTGGATGTTTTTTACCCTGGCTTTTTCAAAATTTCTCTTTGCTATCGCTGCCGTTTCTGCACAACCCTCTAATGTTATCAGCGTTGAATTACTGTTTGGAGAAGCCTGGTACATGGCAGTGATACCAAGTGATGTTCCAAGTTCAACAAGGCTGGAAGGCTTAAAGCGATTGATGAGGCGGAAAAGAAACTGCGCGTATTTTGCAGGCTTCACGTAATGAGATGCAATGTATTTGAGATTGAGTTTTCGTGATTGATCTTTCTTGCCTCCTGTTCCGAAATCTGTAACATTGATCTCTTCCTGTGAAAGCAGCATTTGCGAACGTACTGATTCAATCTTGTCATATATATAAAAAGGAGTAGGGTCTTCAATGATATTAGTAAGCAGGTCATAAACAAAAGGAGAATGAATGTGGTATTTTGTTTTAGCCAACCAGCTATAACGCAAATAGCGTAGGATGAAGAAGATTCTTTGCATTTGAGGTGCAAGATTAGTTAATTTGATGAAGCGCTGACTTCATTATACCAACTTATAAATTAGTCTTTGCGCATAGTTGATTTTTAATAAAAACCTCAAATTTGATAAAAAATCTAATGATCTGATCAAAAAGTCGTGCAACATTTCACAAGGTGAGTCGTCCAAGTTGCTTAGTTTGTCGGCTATGTTTTATGGTTAGCTGTCCGTAATGCATGGTTAAGCAGCTAAGTTTCTTTGTTAGCTTATCATGATTTGAGGTTAGCTGATCGGTTTTCGTTGTCGGTCAACCTTGATTTCAGGTTAGGCGGATATGTTTCATGGTCAGTTAACCGTATTGCCTTGTTAGCTGACTATATTTTCAGGTTATTCAGGCTTGTTTCTCGGGTAGCACATTATGTTTCAGGGTTATATGGTCTTGTTTTGCGGTTAGCTATCCATGCTTCATGATTAGCAGGACGCTGTGAATCGTTGAGTTGAATTTAATCTTCGCAAAGCGAACGTTATTTTGAAAACAGATGATATATATCGTTGATTGCGTTAATTACCGCTTCAACAGATCAAAAGAAACAGGAAAAATCTTCTCTTCCCACAAAGCATACTCTTTTGCCGAAGGATGCAGTCCATCGTCAGCAACAAGCGACGGATCTTTGCCCATCTCTTTAGAAAGATCAAAAATATCAACGACTTTAAGATTTCTTTTTGCAGCTTCTTCTTTGATGATATTGTTGAATCGCTTCAATCCTTCGCTGATGTTTCTTCCCCTTGCATAGTGATTGCCGGAGGGTGCAGCAGAAAAATCAGGAATAGTAACAAGAAGCAGCTTTGACTTATTGGTCATTGCATTTTGCATCTTGTCAATTAAGTAGACAAGGTTCTTCCGGAATATTTTTTCATCTATTCCCTGCACCCAGTCGTTGACGCCGATAAGAAGTGTTGCAAAGTCAGGTTTGGATTTTATGAAAAGCGGAAGTTCAGCATCAATGGCATTTTGCGTGGTAAAGCCCGTGTGGGAGAGGTTTGCGATTAACTTTATTTTGATTCCCGAATCGCTGAGATGATTAGTTAGCAAAGCAGGCCAGGAATATTTCTCTCCTGCGCCTTCACCAATGGTGTAAGAATCACCAATGGGGAAGAATTTTATTTCATTCGTGTTTATTGCTTCCACGTTGTTATCGAAACCACTTGGTGATTTGTGAAGAAGTAAGCAATAAGAAATAAAAACACCCACATAGATTGTATGCTTCATTCCCTTATCCCTTCTTCCTTTTCATTTTTTGTTAGGTGGAAATATTTTAAGATCGAGACCATGAACCAGGAATATTTTTTTATCCGGATTCCATACATACGCTTTGATGGTGTCCGCCGGTTTTACATTCTTTGGAAACTTCCTTGCGATGATTACTTTCTGCCAGATGCCCGGTGATTTTACGAATAGCTTCATGTCTGCACCCACCCAGTCAAGCGATGCGCCGTTACGTTCAAAGCTTAATACAAGCTGCGCGCCATCCAGGGCCCCTTCTGACTTAACCCACACACTGAAATAGCAATCACTGCTGTCAGGCATGCGCAAATCTGCAATAGAACTGTTAAATGTGGCGCTGAATTCTTTCTGCTCATTCATCTCTGTATTTTGAGAAGCAGTGTCATTGATCATGGTAATCGGTGTCGGATTTGCAGATACAAAGGCTTCGCCTGCATTGCTTGTGAATTCTTTCACAGGGAGATATTGCTGTGCGGGATCGGTTGATCGTTTGTAAAGCGTTATTCCGGATACATAGAAAGTATTATCCTCAACAACTATCGGAAACTGAGAACGAATGAGGGGTTCTGTTTCATGAGGGTTTTGGCATGACTCATAACCATACAGGAAATATTGTGAATGGCTAGTGTCGAGCATGGTTTGAAGTTTGACAATATCGGCGGTTTCAAAAACATTATACATGCTATATGTTGTAGGATGATTCATACGCTCCAGGTAATAGTTTATATATGGAGCAGTTACTATGTTGAGCACCTTTAAATAATTATGCTCCCCAAGTTGCTTGTCGTATTCAACAGTCTTTTCAGCAATAAACTTAAATCCTCCCCGGTAATTCTTGTTATCATTTTTAGTGGTATATATGCAAAGCATGAATAACGCGGCGATGATTGCAATCGCTACCGGCTTTGGAGCTTTGAGCGGAAGAAAAGAACCAAGAAACAGCAGCAGGTAAGGAAAAGAAAAAACAGGAACCGCATTTTGCAGCACAGGATTTCTTAACACAGAATATGCATAGCCTGTCAAAAGCGGAAGAGCAAAAAACAGAATAGCGAGTATATGAAAGCGTGTAATTGTTATTTTATTGATTCGTAACAGAATTGATAAAAGCAGAAAAGCGCCAACACAAAGAAGTGTCAGTTCGCTATTGTTAAATGCCAAAAGCAAATGTTTAATCATGAAATCGCTTTCGGGTTTGCCAAGATAACCTCCTTTGCCTCCAACACCACCAAGCGAAAGGTGAAGAAGGAAGATATTTATATGAGGTATATATAATAGCGCTACTGCTACTCCGCTGAGCAGGTAGTATTTCATGAGGTTTCGCTTTATAAAAAAGAAGCCGCTTATAAAAGTAATGCCGGTGATAAGAAAAGTGTAGTAATGCGTGTACCATGCAAAGACTGTGAAAAGAATAAATCCGATAAAATATTTCCGAAGCGAAGAAAACGGCAGCTTCTCTTCGTCTTCAGTTGGGAAAAGAATTTTTGACCAATAATAAACGGCCGCAAGCGTGAAAAATAGTCCAAACGCATATGGCCTTGCCTGTTGGGTATAATATATAGGATACCGCAATATGGCAAACATGGCTGCTGCAAACAACCCTGCGCTGCTGTTAAACCAGCGTTTTCCGATAGAATATATAAGCGGAATGCATGCAATGCCGATAAGAATAAAAGGCAAGCGCACCATGGCCACATCGTAGCCGAAGATCTTGGTCCAATAAAAAAGAAAGCCTTGCTCAAAGATGGGATGCACATCAGTCTTCACTCCTTTTTCTATCAGCTCGCTGAAGCTGCTGTAATGCGTGCGGGTAAGGGCGCTTAACTCATCGTTTATATAGGAGAAGCTCATGTAGTGCCATAGCCTTAAAGCAGCGCCGGCAAGAATGATGAAGCCAAGAATAATAGTTTCGTTATTCTTATTTTTCATAGATATATATGGCTTTGTTGCATGAATAATGTTCAAATTTTTGATGAAATTTCAAAGTTTTATCGCTTTTTTACTTGAATTGGATATAAAGAAATCAATACTACCTGCTGAAACCCTTGTCAATACTGAAAATATTCATGCAACAAAGCCGATATATATTAAAGAATCCAATGATGAAAGCGTGGATTTAGTTTTGCTTTTTGCCTCGTTGCCTTAGCACTTCAAAAAGCATGACACCACATGCTACTGAGACATTGAGAGAAGCAATAGTGCCTCGCATGGGAAGGCATACGACTGCATCTGCTTCCTTCATCAATTGTGATGATATTCCGTCCTCCTCCGAGCCCATGATAATGGCAGTGGGGGAGGAGTAATCCGCCTTAAAATAATATTCTGATGATTTCTCGGTAGCAGCAATTATCTGCAAACCGCTTTGCTTAAGAAAACGCACGGTGTCTGTCAGGTTATGTTCTTTGCAAACAGGAATAATGTTTAGTGCACCTGCTGATGTTTTAACAGCATCTGCATTTATCTGCGCGGCACCGCGATCGGGTATAACAATGGCATGTACACCGGCACATTCGGCAGTGCGTGCAATAGCTCCGAAATTGCGCACATCGGTGATGCGATCAAGTAATAAAATGAGTGGCACTTCACCACGTTCGAAAACGTGAGGCACAATGTCTTCAATGCTTTGATAAATGATGGAAGAAATGAAACAGATAACGTCCTGGTGATTCTGGCGCGTCAGGCGATTGAGCTTGTCAACCGGCACTTCCTGCCAGATGATGTTTTTATGCTGTAGCTTTTTCTTAAGCTCCTGCATGAGTTCACCCCGCGTTCCTCTGGCAATAAAAATCTTCTCGATTTCTTTATCTGCGTCAACGGCTTCCATCACCGGACGAATGCCATAAATGATGTTTTCTTCTTTTGGACGATGATGGCGGTAACCTATTGTATTTGTCATGAGGGCGGCAAAATACGGAGGATTTAAAGAATAGTGAAAAGAATATTAATGTATTCAGATTTTAAAATTCACTCCTTTGATAGTTTGACATCGCGAAAGCCCAGCAAACTTTTTGTCCATTCGGGTATTGTATTAAACAACATGAAAACAAAATATCCGAAAATAAACCAGTTGAGAGATTCTTCCATAAATGTATAAATTACCCAATATAATACATAAGATAAAAAAAATGACCAGCACGTAATCAAAATAGCCAGCAAAGCGCAGATCGTAATGATTTTCACCTGAGGGGCATTTTTCAGCCAAGCTAATAATTGCGGGATCGTAAAAATAAACACGATAAATTTATAGTCATAATTATTTCCGATAAGAAATGAGCCTACATAAAGTGAAGCTCCCACTCTGAATGAAAATATGTGATCGGAGTTGAAGGTGATAATTCCTTTTTTTCTGGAGGATATAAATACCACAATCATTATGACTGTTACAAATGAATACGAGATAACCGGGTAAGGGATATAATGAAATAACCTATGAAAAAATGAATAGGTATTTAAAAGAGTGAAGAAGACCAGGCATCCATGCATAAAGCCTACCGACACAGACCAATAATTTTTTGTAAGCGAATTGCTCAATGATTGTATATCCGTCCGGTTAAATAAAATATAAGCGGTGCCAATAATCGTCAAAATGGAAAGTAAACGTAAGGAAGTTTTTTTATTGCCATTCAAAAATGAAATGACTGTTGCTAATGGATATAGCTTCAGGAAACCTGCAAACATTAACAAAGTGCCTGCACCATACACTGAAATTCTTTTTCTCATGCACCATATTGCCGCTCCGCACAAAATGAAAATAATTAAATCCGGCTGACCTCTTTCTATCGCTAACATCATCGGGGGTGAACAGAGCAATAAAGCATAATAGATGCCTGCATTCACATTTATTCTGCCCAAAAGAATAAAAGTAGTAAAATAAAATAAGCTTATCAGGGCAACAGCCATATAGGCAACATGATCAGGGCTAACCCAAATGGAAGAGAATAAATACCAAATTTTAGGGTAAGCAAACCATGAATTGCAGGGATTTGGAGTGGTGCTATTTATTGTTGCACCTGAACATTTTATGGCGATTGTTACTGCTTTTAAATCTGAAAAAAGCTGCGAAGCAGCAGGTACTCCAAGCATTTGCCAATACTTGGCGTAATCCATAAAAAAGGAGGAGCAAAAGATGGATATGAAATAAACTGCCAAAATTAAACCTATGACAACCCGTCCATTAAGCTTTGAATCTTTAGAAAAAAAGGATTCAAGTCGTTTCTGTAAATTCATTTTTTCAAATGTATAAAAATAAGTCCTCCGTTCTTTATACCAATATTCCGTTCAATGCTTTGATGATTAATCAATGCCCTCACCGGTGTGAGTGTTAATGCTCTTACATGGGGAAGCAACGTCCATCTGTTGAACATTTTTTTTAGTATTAAAGAGGGAACAGAAAAAAGTGTCTGGAAATCATTCAGCAGGCATATTCCCTTACTTTCATATTCTTTCATTTCAACTACGCTGAATCCGTTTCTCTCCATAAGATTTTTCCATCCCGCCATGTCGTAGTAATGATAATGCTTCCAGAAGCGGTTAAAGAATTTCCTGAACCGTGAAGCTGTTTTTTTAAAGCCGGTGTTTACCAAAACCTGATTAATGATGCTGTACCGGTCAAACATATCGGTGGGAACAGTAATATAAAAACTACCGTTAGCAGCTAACAGGCGGTGAGCTTCTTTCAGTACAGATTCAATATCCGGAATGTGTTCCAGAACACTGTTGCTGAATATGGTATTGAATGAACTGGAGGGTTTCGGAATTTTATCTCCGAAACATTTTATCAATTCCTCATACATATTGTAATCCGCAGCTATTGCCAATTCTCGTCCATCAGGATCTATGCCGACATCAATTTTTTCATCAAATAATATTTGGGCAAATAGTCCTTCGCCACAACCAATGTCTAAGACAGGATGAACAAAATTTTGTTTTGAAAGTATTTCACATTCAAACGATCTTTCCAGTGCCAATGGAATTGGTGCTTCTTTTAGATAATTATAAAAAAAATTACTCTTAAATTTTATCACATTCTTAACTTTAGTAATTCCTCGCAAATAAAAGCAATATCCTCATTTTGCAATGAAGGAAATGAAGGCAAACTAATTACATTTTTACTTATATCCTCGCAGACAGGTAATGAATGAGATTCATAAATGGGTAATAAACCTGAAGCATAAAAACCCGGGCGCGTTTCAATTCCTTTTGCTTTCATTTGTTCAATTACTTTATCTCTGCCCTGCGCAAAATATTTTGCTTCCAGTTTAACAGCAATGGCCCATATTACGGGGTCTGTTTCCTTTTTGATTTTTTGAAAAGCAATACCATCTTTAGTTGACAAGCGCTTTTTATATTGTTCATATACTCTTTTTCTTTCAATTAAAATAACATCTGTCTTTTCCAGTTGAGCTACACCAATGGCAGCCTGAAAGTTAGTAAGACGAAAATTATGACCGGGCAAATCATGCCAGTAAAATTTCTTTCCCCTGTCCATTCCATGACTTCTGTATAAAGCCATTTTTTTATTTAACTCATCTGAATCGGTAACAACCAAACCGCCTTCCCCTGTTGTTATCGTCTTAGTAGCCTGGAAACTGAATGTATTTATTTTTCCGAATGTTCCGCAATATCTTCCTTTGTACTTTGAAAAAAGAGATTCAGCGCAATCCTCTATTACAGCTATTCCATGTTCGTCTGCGATTTTCATTATTTCATCTATATCACAAACATTGCCGTATGTATGAACCGCAACAATGGCTTTGGTCTTTGATGAAATATAATGAGAAAGATTTTTTGCTGATAAACACCACGTTTCAGCGTCCACTTCAGCAAAAACGGGTTTTAAATTCATGTGGAGGGCAATGTTTGCCGCTGCCATAAATGCAAATCCGGGAACAATCACTTCGTCTCCCGGCTTTAATCCCAGGCCTAAATAAGCAAGATGAATTGCTGTAGTTCCGTTAGAAACAGCAAGAACATGTTTTGTTTTCAATAGTTTACGGAAATCAGTTTCTAAACGATCAAGATAAGCGCCACCGGAAATCCAACTGGATTCCAGTGCATCGGTTACATACTTGATTTCATTTCCCCAAAAATCAGGCTTAGCCCACGGAATATATTTTGGATTATTTTCCATTAATCAAGTTGGTTGATATATAAATTCCATTTCATGTTATACATCATAAAGCTGGTAGAAAGCTTCATTCCGTTTTTGACATAAAAATTATTTGACTGCTTCATTTCATCATGTACCGTAACTTTATATTGATGCAAGCCTCGTTTCAAAAACTCTTTATTTAAAATCTCAACTAATCCGGAGCCTATTCCAACAGTTCTGTAATCTGAATCTGTAACTATCACCACTAATTCGGAGACAATATCCGTGTTTTCTTTTTTAACATAGAAGAGAGTTTCAAAAAGTTTTGGAATTAATTTTGGCTTGCTAATAATTTGAGGCAAAATCTTTTTTAAATATTTTGGAAACTTCTTTATAATTAGTTTGAATAACCGGCTGCTATCCATGCATCCCAAAACAAAACCGCAAACTTTGTTTCCGGACAAAGCAAAGACAAAAAACCCCAACTTGTCGGAAAGGATGTCTTTATATAATTCCAGAATAAATTTAGTGCCAAACAAAGTAATAAAGCTGCGGTATGAAAGATGTTCAATATGTAACTGCGCGGCTTCAATCAATAATTCATCATTAGAATCAACCACTACAGAATAATCAATCTGATTTTTATTGATCATGCCTGTCATATATTTTCCGTAAAATAGTTCTGACAAATTTATGCTTTGCTATTTTCAAACACTCATCAGGCAGGAGCCATTTGTAATCGGCGCTCTGGCTATCTATTTTAACATGAATACCATTAGCATGTATTTGAAAAGCAGTTGTTATTGCATGCAAACGCTGATGTGAGCCACTTTCAGGCACTAAATCATACGTGCCTATCTCCTTTTCAATTTTCCCTCGTAAACCACATTCTTCTTTAAGCTTCCGCAAAGCCGCATCCTTTCTTGTTTCCATAAAATGTACTCTTCCGCCGGGAAACCACCATTCATTCTTAGCCGGTTCATTCTTTCTTCTTAACAATAAAATTTCTCCTTTATTATTTGTGACAATTAAATCAACACAGGCAATTGGAACCAACCGGGTTATCCTGCGATATATTTTATCCGGAATAAGTTTTATTTTAATCTCTTTTTTTTTCAAGTTACTTACGTTTCAAAACAAGTTTAATGGTGGCTAAACCATATTGTAAAAAAACTTTCATGAATTTACTGTTACCTTCTCCTTTCAACCGTTCACCATTTATTACCGGGATTTGCAATATAGTAGCTTTTTCTTCCTGTAAATAATAAAGGAATCGTATATAATAATCGCCAAATCCCCAAAAGATTTTGTCATAGTCCAGTTTTTGAATAATATTTCTTTTAATGGCAAAGAAGCCATACAAACTATCTGTTACATATTTTCGGGTGAGAATGCGGACGAAGACATTAAATATCCAGCTGGCAAGATGTCTTAAACGGCTATTCATGGCGCCTCCATAGACAAACCTTGATCCGGAAACGCAATCATAATAGGCTAAATTTTTTACCATTTGAGGGATGTACATGGGTTGATGGTTGAAATCACTATCCATCACAAGTAATGCATTCCCTTTCGCTTCTTCTATTCCTTTTCTTATAGATTTTGCGAAACTCGCATCAGACGTTCGTAAGAAAGCTCGTACAAAATCGTATTTTTTATTGTTTACTAAATCAAAGGTTCCGTCCGGACTACTATCATCCACCACAATTATTTCATGGTTGCAAAAGCTTAGTTGTAAGTGAATATGCTCTATAAGGGGGATTATGTTGCCGCTTTCATTATAGCAGGGCAAAATAACAGAGACGAAAAGAGATTCATCCATGAATTAAATAATTTCTATTTGCGGTAAAGGGAAAATAAATTTACCTCCCGATTGTAAAAATTCCTTTTCCCTTTTGAGTATCCCTTCTTTGAAATGCCATGGCAACACTAATAGATAATCTGGCTTTAAAGCCTTGGCTTCTTTTTCTGAAATGATCGGAATGTGTGTTGCCGGAGTGAATGAACCGAATTTATCTTCATTTACTTCTGCTATATAAGGAATATCCTTAGCTGTGAATCCGCAATATTGTAAAATAACATTTCCCTTGGTGGATGCGCCATAACCGAATATTTTTTTTCCGCTGTTATTGATTTGATGCACTAATTGCTGTAAATCCCTTTTGTGTCGTTCAATATTGCCTTCAAATTTTTGATATGCAGAAAAATCATTTAACCTCATTTCTTCTTCTTTCTTCAACAATTCCTCCATCTTTTGTTCATTCGGTTTTAAATTAGAATTTTTTTTCGCTGCGGTTACCTGGAAACTTCCTCCATTTGTATCGTTTAATTCAACATCCACTATTTTCAAGCCTGCTTTGTCAAGCATCCATTTAATTTGCTTCAATGCGTAGTATTCTGCATGTTCATGACAGATGGTATCATACGCGCTGGTGGATAACATCATCGGCAGATAACTTTGTTCAAACACCCAAATACCATCATCATCCAATGTTTCATTAATCTGTTTAACAAATTCAAACGGTTTTTCCAGATCATAAAACATGGCGATGGATGTAATAACTTTTGCTCTTTTATTTTGAAAATGTTTTTTGATGGTTGCACCTAAAAAAAAGTCCGGTATTAGTTGAATATGGTCGGGATAATATTTTTTAAACTTCTCTCCTGATGCATCGATCCCTACCAAGACCAATCCTTTATCAGATGGATAGCTTTTTAGCAGTGTGCAATCATTACTTCCTATATCAATAATCAGATCGTCTTTGTAGAGGGTTATTCGTTCAGTTATTTTCCTTACAATGCTTTGTAAATGTCTTACCATGGATTGATTAAGTCCTGAACGATAGCCGTAATTCATTCCATACATTTCCTTATTATCATAAACATGATGTAATTGCACAAGCCCGCAAACATCTTCTCCTTTATGCCCCACACATTCCACCAATTCTAAAGGACCGGAGGTGATTTTTTCAGTTTTAGTTTTAGGAAAAACCCCTGTCAGCGTTTGTTCGCCCAAGTTTAATAACAAAACCAGATTTGTATTATCACAAATGCGACAAGCCTTAATTTTTTCAATCATTTAAAAAGTGGGTTAATAGAATATGACGAAAATATCAGATGGGCAAACGTATTAAAAATTTAAGTAACCCTTTTATAAATTTTATTAATATATTTAATAAATAGGAATTTATTTGAATTTCAAATTATAATAAATTCGATTTTTACCAATAATTGTTTCGAAAAAGGAAGTAATAATCATTAATTCTTCCTTCCTCTTTACAAATTGTACCTTCCTTATTACTAATTCTACCTTCCCTTTTTGTAATTTTACCTTTCCTTTTACAAATTTTATCTTCCTTTTCAGTAATTCTTCCTTCCTTATCTGTAATTGTTCTTCCTTTTTACCAATTGTGACCTTCCCTATTGATAATTGTACCTTCCTTATTCTTAAATGTACCTTCCTTTTTTGCTGGAATTCCTTTCTTTTCACATAATTTAGAATGTTTTTATTAGGATTTCTGTAAAATGAGTAATCATTTCATTTTTTTTAATCTTTTATTAAATTTATTGCACATATAGTCTTGTATATTCTTGGATTTAACGTGTTTTTTCGGAGGTCTTCGAGTTGATAGTAGTATTAGTATGAAGAAATTTTGCGATTATACTGTAAGATAACCGCAGTTTTAGATCAAACTTAGACTACCCCTTATTACGTTAAAGAATAGTTTATAATCAGAGTAATTTGTGCGATGTTTCATCGACTATGGATCACAGCTAAGGAAAGAAGCTTAGCATTTCATTTAATATTTGTCAAATTTTATTAATTCTTACCCATCAAAATGGCATGCTTACCAAATAATTGATAAAGTATTTTTAAAAATGCTTGACATATTAGAAACTTGTTTTATCTTGCACCAAGGTTTGGGAAGAAAAGGGAAAGATCGGGTTAAACAAAAATATATATTTTGATTTTAAATTCCGCTGATTAAGATTTATAGAGTTTAAGTTAATTTTGATAGATAGTAAGGAACTTTAAAACAGTGTAGAAAGCAGACTCTCAGATGCCTTGGGTTTTAATGAGAAAATTAAATGCTTTAACATCTGGAAGCACTTGAAAAATAAAACATTAGCCTATAATTAAAGATGAAAAACGAACATTCTTTGGTGCATTCACCTACTGAAATAAGACGTTTACCAAATAAATCACGAAAGTTTTCAACAATATTAGGTTTGTATAATTTTATTACATATTATTGTGCCGCTGATTTAAATCTTGGATAAAAAACGTCAGGAGATTAACGGCGTTTTGAGAACGCTTTAGGGATATTTAATAAACTATTAACGGAAAAAATTCGATTAATTAAGCTTGATGAAAAATATGTACATTCCAAATGCAATTAATGATTTAGCCGAAGCGCGCTGGAATTTTTGTTCCTGCGTGTTTTTATTTTTTACTCACTCCTGAATTTCATATAAATTTAAAGCTTAAAAGGAAACGGGATGAATAAACTATACTCTGGCACTAAGCAACACAGAAGATAAAATTATAAACAATGATAAGCATCTAAACGGTTTAATATCGTTTGCGAAAACTTCCGATCAATACACTAACGAAACAACAACACTTTCAAATACAACTAATATGAGATCAAATCCTACTACTACACTTCGTGGATTAATGTTAACAGCTTTGCTCCTGGTTTTAACGACCCTGGGTTATGCTACGACACCGACATTTAATTGCTATATAGATAGTGATGTGACAACTACCAACACCTATACATTCAATATTAAGGTAAGTACGGTAAGCGGTACCATTAAATTTAGTGACTTCCAGTTTGGCATATTTGTCAGCTCAAACTTCGATAGCTCAGGTACAATTACACCTTCTATTGTTTCGTACAAAGGTCCCGGCCATCAGGGAACAATATCGTGGGATAATACCAATTCGATGATTCGTATTAGTGTGGATACTGGTACTGTGTGTACATCAACAACTTCTATAGGCACTCCTCCGGTTGCGATATACACAATTCAATTAGCAACTTCCGGAGGCTTTGGTTGCCATGCTCCTAACCTTGAATTCAATTATGGAAATGTACTAAGTGGTGACAGTGTTGTAAGATCAGGCTCACCTTGGCCAACCAAAATAGACTTTTTTGCCAGTTGCAGTCCTGTATTAAATGATTCAGATATTACTGCTTTGGGTTCATATAATGGAAGTGCTTATAGTATTGCTTATTTCAATAGCGATCCTACTACTAATGCTTATACAGGTCAATCACCCGTTAGCCCCAATGCTCTCAACCCTGTTGGTGTTACTTATTATGCTGATATGGATGGTGACGGATATGGTGATCCAAATCATAAAGCTGCTTCATGCTCCGGTCCACCAGCAAACTTTATTCCCATTTATACTCTTCCACATGATTCTACTATTGGATTTGAAACAGTACCAAGGCATGCGGGTGACCACTTATGGGATT
>PLYJ01000004.1 GCA_003151745.1 Bacteroidota bacterium | reverse complement strand
GCATTACCACTACCATCACTATTAACCGGACTCTGAACAATAAACTGACGTAATTGACCTGTAGATTGACGGTTTTGTGGGTTAACCTGATACACACCAGCAATAGTGAAAATATCACCAGGCAGTAGAAGGTTTGTAACGCTCGCTGTCCAGCCTGTTGTAGTAATAGATGACCCTGACTGATTTGCTGTCAAACTCATTGTAGGAGTACCACCAAGCGTACCAACAGTGTGCGTGATAATGTTCTGATCCATTGACCATTCAAAACCAGCGGCCTTACCCATGTTGCCAGAGGTATATTGCTTGCCGATTTCATCAGCTTCTTGGAAAAGCCCTTTCAATGCATCAACAATGGTTGCTTGTGCAATTGTATCAAGGACTAAATGACGATTGTTGTCTTTCGGGCAACCTTCATAATCCATATTTGACCCAGCTTTTAAATAGGTCAAAATAGCATTTGTCGGAGTACCTGGAGTACCGACCGAATTTGCGACAGAATTTTTAGCCAGTAGCAAACCATTCCTATCAATTTTTTGCGCAACAGTAGCGATTGCAGGATCAAGAACGCGCCGGGCGAACATATCCATAGAAAGCTTGTAATCTTTACTTGAAAACTGTAGGTCACAACCTTCCCAGTTGGAAAGCTGCAATGGTACTGAGGTTTCAGTCTGATCTTCAAGCTGCAATGCTTGGCCGGTACGACCGATATAACGGGCTGGCTTGCGGATGTTTAAAGTATCACCTTGTTTCGCGCCATCGACACCAAATGTTTTACTGTATTCTTTATTGGCCATCCGTGAAAAAACAAGATTGTTTTTCAAGATCATCAGGCTTTCGTTGGTGATTCGTGAGTCGGTTAGTAATTGTTGAGCCATTTTTTCTATCTCCGATTATTACGTTTCTCCGCCGTCCTTTGCTTTTCATAATCCTTAAAGTCAATTTTAGGATCATCCAAATCAGGGGCAGATTGCACATTTCCCTTACCCTTTAATGGTGTAATGGGTGCTGGTTTTTCTTTCTTTTGTGCATCGGTAGATTTGATAGTTTCTTTTTCTTTGGCCGCTTCTAATTGACGTTCAATACGGTCCTCAATCTTACCCATCTCACGGGCAAGAGCCACAGGAGACAGCTTAATCAATTCTTCAACCTTTTCCGGGTGACTTCCCCACCAATAAGCAATGTGCGCTCCTATCGGTGAGTTTAAGAATGTGTCAGCAACAATATTAGGCACCAAGATTTCTTCATTATTGATAACATCATCAAAGTCATCGTAATGATCTCTTGCAGCATCTTTTTGTTTCTTCCAATCCTCATCAAGCTTAGTAATGCGCTTCCTTTCCTCAGTGTCTTTTGCTTCCCGCTCTTGCTTGGCTAGGCGCTCATCAAGCTTCCAGTCAGTAAGAGCTTCTACATAAGCATCATGAGTATCGTAGTCATCAGCTTTCGGCTTGGCCTTCCCTTCAGTATCTTTTTTCGTGTCTGTCTTTGCCTTATCGTCAGTGGGTGCTTTACCCTCAAGAGCTTGCTTTTTCCACAAGTCTTTTTCACGTTCCAGTTCTGATTTTTCACGAGTCAACTTGTCAAAACGTTTATCACCTTTTGACTTTGCGGTTTTAGAATCGCCTTTATCAGCATCATCCTTATCACCATTATCAGTTGCCGAATCTGAAGGGGTTTCATCTACATTTTTACCTGTAGACGCGGCCTTGTTTATTTTTTCACTTTTTCGGCTTGCTTCGTATTCCTTAAATGACATTTCCCCCACTTCTTGTAGAGTTTTAACCTCATCACCTGTTGATTGTTCGTTAATATTATCAGCAGTCGATTCAGAAAGATTTGTCGTTGTCATAGATAGAAAGCGCCATTGTTAGTGAATTATAAGGGATATATTAACATGTCGATTTATAATGTACAATATTTTTATGTGGAATATAAATAATCACATATTTATGATGTGAATTATGGGTAAAATAAAGCCCCACATCGGAGAGATACAGGGCTGTTTATTTACTGAGAATCCATTATTCAATCACCGCGCAAAGATCATCCTCATGCGCCCCCAGATATACCACATTGCCAACGGGAAACTCCTGAATTTCGTACTCATTGAACAACACCTTGTCACCAATCTTGACTGCCATAGGCAAACGGATACCAGTAATATCGCTGATTTTACCCGGACCTACCCCAATCACAATACCCTGATTAAGACGCCCAGATTTATCGCGTGGGTCAGTAGCTTCTTTCCGTGCAAGAATAATGCCGGATTTAGTGACTTCTTCTTGCTTTAGGCGTTCGATGAAAACCAAATCACCCATTGGTCGTAGTTGTAGGTGTGCTTTACTCATGTTTTTCTCCAAATTTGTGCATAAATTTATAGTGGTTTAATGGGGGTCGTTCTATTTTATCCTCAACCATCTTAATAAAATCATCCCACGTTATACGCCGCCGTTCTGCAACATCTCCATTTTTCATGCTATTGTCCTCTCTGAAATTAATTTTTCTAGAAGTACATCTCTTTCTCTAGCCATAAAAATATTTTCTTTTATGCGGCGTTCTCGTTCTTTTTTACACCGGATCTTATGTGCCATAGCTTGTTCATTTTGATCAGTCATTTTATTGGCCTTGTGCTGGTTGTTGTGATTGTGTCATATCTTGAGTTGCGTCATTAGCCTCTGTTGCATCCTGATTTGCCATTGCCATCTGATGATTTTGATCTAATTTCTGACTAAGATGTTTTAGTTCCTCAACAAAAACTGTTCTATTGGCATCACCCTTTTCAGCAATAAGCGCTTTAATAATTTCCATCCTATCATGTTCGAGACTCATACGCTCTTTACTCTGTATCTCAGCCATACGCCCTTCAAGCTTGGTTGATAGCTTAGTCACCTCCGCAGTAAGCGTTTGAATCATTTGTGATTGCTGTGTCATGGTTGCTTTTGCTGAGGCTGGAACATCATCAGTATCCGAATTTTGCAGGGCTGGTGGCAAGGATTTATAGAGACGATTACCAATTTCAGTTCCACCAGGCATATCAAGGTTTTTCGCGATTAAATCGCCAGCAACCGCCATTATTGGCGGATAACTATCAACCAGCGCCATCGTCATAGCCGCACCTTCTTGACGTTTTGTTGAATAGGATGGACCAGCTTTAATGATCACGTCATATTTTCCAGTAGTTATATCAAATAGCTTCTCAATACCATTTTCCACAAATTTTTGATTGATTTGCACTTGCTTATGATCACCAGATTCTGTGACAATACGCATTAATCTAGGAGTATCATAAATAAACGGTATCAGTTCCATGCAAATTTGACCACACCGCCTGATTGCCCGGTTAGTGTTATCTTTGAAATGGAAATTGGATGCGCTGCTTTGTGTGTCACGGGCTAAAATCGCCTTACCAGATGTTTCATTGCCTGGCGCACCAACTGACGCATCATACATGCCAACCGTAGCCTTAATATCATCTACACATTGCTGCCTGGCGTTTGTTATTGCCTGAATTGGCGGCTCATATATATTGCGCTGTGGAGCCGGAACTGGAATGCCATTAAGTGATACAGCTTTATATTCAAGATATGGCAAATTATCAACATTCGATCGTCTCCATTCATCTTCATGACCTTCAAACTGGCCTTCAACACCAATCCAAGGAGCCTTAGGAGATAGCGAGATCATTTCAGCTTCAGAAGAAACCCATAGATTTAACATGCGCTGCGGATCTTTTGCGTGACGAATAATACTTTCATATACCACTTCACCATTGATATTATGCTCATCACCAATAACATACACGACTGGGATAGTAGAGCCGGGCCAGTCAGTTTCTTCTAAGACTTCGGTGGCACTGATTTTACACCATTTAACTTCAGGAATAAATGTATCACGTCGTTGTTTTATATATATCCCTTTAGGGATGCGTGAGTTACCATCCTCATCAACAAGTTCTTTTTCTTCGAATACTTGACCGCTACTCAGCAGTACAATTGTAGTTTTACGTTGGATAATATAATAATATTCTGCAACACGGACAGTTCCTTCAGTTACCCATTGAGCCACTAAATCACCTTCGCCTTTCCATGCTTCAAGTGATGCCATATCAGCATTAGGATACTCTCGCTTAAAATCTTCCTTAGGCATGTCCTCAATAATAAAACACCATTGCGAATCTGAATAATCCGGTCTAATGCAGTAAGGATAGGAGTAGACAGAAAATGGATTGGGTATACTTTCAATTTTAATGACTTGATGAAAGCTTTTTGGATCTTCGAATTTCGTGATTAGGCGAAAAACTCCATACGACTGCTTAACTGCACACCCGCTAGCAGTATCATAAGCAACATCTGCATCGCTATCATACTCGATATGCCTAAAAATACCCTCCATAATTTCGGCAGTTTCTATATCTCCATCCTGAACAGGTGATGCCGTCATTGATGGACGGTTTTGCCTAAGTTCATTGACTACTTGCCTGACAAATTGCGGTAACCTATTATGCGTTAAGCATGGGCGTGAAGAGGCGCTACGTTCGGTTACAATATCTTGAGGCCATTGTTCGCCTATCAAAAATCGTATATCATCCACAGCAGCTATTCTACGCGCACTTTCGCATTTAGCAGAGAGAGTCCATCGCTTGAGGGCTTTGGAAAGAAACTTCTCGACACCTTCTTTGCTTTTTGTATCCACATCATCGGAATATTCATCATTATGATCATTAATATTTTTAATATAATTCATCGCATCCACCCCTGTTTATGATACGGCGCAGAGGATTGAGACCTTTGCTTAATAGCCGGTTTTGTTCGTGCCTGCATTCTACCGCTCAGTGTTAAATACCGGGCAGCATCCAATGCGTGATCATTTGTTTTAACAACTTTACCATTTTCATCACGTCTGTACAAGCGACGCTCCTGCAATGTATTGGTAAGCGATCTGAATATTTTTATCTTACCAGTGGTGAATCCTTGGAATACAGCATGAATACCAGCCTCAACCGCATTATCTGCGGGCTCTAGGTTTAATCCCATTTTTCGATACTCATCAAGCAATCTACTGCCATCGTGTTGACTGCGCCCATTAGACGCTGGATCAATCGCGCCAGGAATCCAATCTCCCTTGACTTTTATTGCCGCTGCATGCACTTCTGGTTCGGCTTGTCCGCGATAATATTCAGCGTACCAGTAACACGTACCTGTTTCATTATCCCATGCGCCCCATACTACCGCCGTCCTATTCCATCCCACATCCATTCCATAAGCGCGCGGCCAGTGATCAGGGATTGCGAAATCATCAACAACAATATCTTCATCAGCTATAGGATAAATCGCGCCGCTACCAAGCTGAGGTACACCTTTAGAACGTGCTTCGCGCTGAAATGGGGGAATACTAGCCCATAATTCTTTCTTCTGCTGCTCGGTCAAATGCGGGGCATCGTCCCACGTTGCCATTACTATGTACTTGTTACCACCAATCTCGTTGCCGGAGAATTTACCACCTGGTAGAAATGTCAACACAACATCCGACATACCCTCAAGTGGGGTGAATGTCAGAATAATCAAGCCGTCGGTTGTCATGGTACGGATTAAACATTCAATATACACCTCCAGAGGCGGCTCTTCATCAAGCCATATTTCCTCTTGTTCTGTACCTTCAAAAGAGCCGCGTCCCTGCTCATATGACTTTAGACCAAGCGTTGACCAACCACCTGAAACATGCTTGATCTTGATGGTATCGGCAAGATCATTAAATCCAGACTTCCATGTGACTTTTCCGATACACTCAAGCGGCACCAAGCCGGTGCCAGAAAACGCCTTTTTACCATTATCATCAACCACTACCGCACCAAATAGCTTAGCCTGAATAATATCGCGCGTGGTGCTATTTGTCTTACCCGCCGCCCATGCTCTTATAGCCTTTTTAAATCTCTTTCCTACCCACCAATCAGGATAAAGGCCGGTGAGATTTAGAGCAGTAAGATAACCACCTACACCCTCTGATTTTCCAATACGGTTGGCAGCCATCATTAACAGCTCGCGGTGAGTTGCGCTTGCAGCAAAAAACTCCATGTGCTTAACATAGAGTTCGCGCCTTAAAGCACCAGATTCAGGGTAGTAGGTAAGCAGTTTGCGCGTGCTATTGCGCCGTGCTATCTCCTCAGCAATAGGGAGTAGCGCGCGACGCTGGGCTTCTGTGAGCTTACTCACATCAATTTTGCGGAGCTGCGTCAATAATTGCATTTAGCTTGTCAATTAACTGTTGATCGTTGATTGTAGTGGTTTTAATCTCGCCGGAGTGGTCAATGCTTATGCGGTCGTTGAATGACTTGTTACGTTTACCCGCAGCCCACTTGATTGTATCGATCTGAACACGCGCAGCAGCAGCAGAATCTTTATCAACAGCGGTCTTTGATATTTTAAATGCCTCATCTTCTAAAGCATATGCTGATTCTTCCCGCGCCTGTGTGTACTGTGCCAAGAATTCAGGATATTTTAACTTCCAACCTCTAATTGTTTCCCACACCGGCATATGAGGAAGTGCACATATTTCCCGGATAGTTTCACCTTCTTCAATACGCTTACATATCTCAGTAGCTATTTCATTGGTATAATCTGATGGTCTACCAACCTTAGCCATATACTTACTTCGAGTTAATTATCAGTATAAAAATGATCATTCCAATAGCGAAAGCCATATCCCCCTCCTAGTTAACAATCTCATAATCAAGAGCTTCGATATCATCTTTGATGAATGTAATTACTTCATTTGCCATATTCACAATCACATCGCTGCTTGCTCGTTTTACGCTCTGTCCTGCCTTAATTGCTGCCAGGGCTTGCTCGAACGAGAGTTTAGGCTTTGCGATTAATTCAAAAAATTCTGCATTGATAAATTGATAATTCCCAGAGGGCAAAAGGATTGCATAGTCACCAACTACACAGGATGCAATTCCAGCAGTTATCAAACCGTCATCAAATGTTACGGTTGTGACATTTTCAGTCGTACTAACAGCCGCGATTTTTTGTGCAGTCAATTCTGTACTTTTCACTGTGTACTTTTCCATAATAAAACCCTTAATTTTATCTAAAATATTCATAATCTCAACAATATACCATTATTTCTATAATTGTACAACTGTAGAATTATTTCCTTTAAATCAAACAAAATAGTCCGGAATACCCCAATTGATATCCGAATCCACACCACGCTTTACGACACCTGCCCGGCGGTTGCCTGTGTAATATTGGACAGTACAACGGCTCACCTTGCAGGATCTGGCTATTTGCCTTTTTGTCATGGTGCCTTTTTCGTTAAGCCGCCTGATTTCTCTGATCTGCTCAGGTGTTAGTTTCTTTCCTGTCACTATTCGCCTTTTCCCAATGTTTGTGCTGTCGCAAATAATAGCTCAAGTTTTTTCCGATCTAATTCGCCACAGATTCTTAAAAGGTCAACAATTCTACTTGGTCTATCGATAATGATTTTCACCAAATCAGATGATATTTTCCCCGCCATAGACAGAAGAAAATCTGTATCAAGAAAAAGTTCTTCTGCTATGAGTTTAATAACATCCTCTGTTGGTATTTCATAACCAAGCTCTATCCTTGAAAGGTATGCCTTACTAATCCCAATCCTTTCAGCAAACCAGCTCAATGATAGATTTTCAAAGACATGCTGACGCCGCCTTCGTATGAACCCTCCAAACAGTTTTTTATCATATTCATTCATACCCGGCTCCTCATCCATGCAATAACATCATCAGAAACATTGACATGAATCTCTATGGCGGTACGGGCGACATCGATATCACGCTTGATATTTTCCTGATAATTATCCTCTTCCGCACCCCATGAGTTATAACCCCACGCCCAGCCGTTCCATCCGATATTTCGGCATCCAGAGATGACTTTCGCCTGCAGGCTGGCGTGCTCTTTGACGTAGTTGCAGAGCCCATTTATTCCAAAATACCAGCCTTCCGCCTTTGCCTGTATAGCAATGGAACTGCGGGAAAATTTATGGACGTAATCCGCAGCCAGTTTCCGCCATTTTTCATCAGCAGATTCCCAAGGATGTTTCTTGGCACTGCTTTTGGATAAAACCACGTTGCTCTTGCCGATTATCTCCCGGCAAACCTTGACGATCTCACCAACTGCAGGCCACCCCCAGCCATTGTGCTGCGAAATAACCGACTGCCAAGCCTCCTGAAGAGCCGCTTGGCTAAACCCTGTCAGGGCATTGCCGTAAAGCTCTGTCGCAACGTTCATCAACTCGCTGCCAGAAAGAGTTTTGAGGTGATGCGGAGGCTGATAAAGCTTGAGCATCGGGTTAACTACCACGAGTAAAACTGAGCTATGATTCTTCATTTTCGATCAATCCCATTTCCTTGAGTTTTGCTTGGAAAGCCGCGTTTATTTCCTCATGTTTTTTTGCAGCTTCGTTCACGTATCCGCCCACTGCCGGTTGCCGTGGTGGTGGGTCTGGAATGTCCGGCATGGGTTTTTTGCGTTGCTTGATCGATTTCGTTATCTCCTCATCAAGCCAAGTCAGCGAACGCGGAGGGTTGCCCGGATTCTTGGCCATGTACCGTTCGGCTGTTGGTTGGATATCTAGCTCAAAGTCTGCTCCCCAATCCAACCATGCTGAAATCGGAGAGGTTTTGTAAAACACACCAGGAGCGTTGAAAAATTTCTCAATCCATTCGAATATTTTCTTCACTTCTGCTTTTTGATTTTCAGGAGGTCGCGCTTGCGCATAACAATCATCAACAACAGTAATAGATGAAGGTGAAGGTGATGGGGTTAACGTAACGGAATCCGTCACGATTCCCGTTACGTTGTCCGTGGAAGGTGTTTTTTTATTCCTTTTTTCGGCAGCGGCGGCAGTAGCGGCAGCAGTTCTTTTCTTGTTATTTTCGCTATTTTCTGCGGCTTTCTGCATTTCAGATTCAATTCTTTTGTGATAAAGAAATCCTTCTTTAATCTCAAAAAACTGTAGAACCGTTGACATAATTCTTTTGCTATCCCTTGACGGTTTTACGCGTGCAATTTGTTGTAAACGGTTCGCATCATTTGGTATGCGCCCGCCATTTTTCCAGTAATGAAGCATGATAAGAATGTATGCTCCGTGCTCTTCCGCATCGAGGTGCATCGTATCGGCAAGATAATCACCTATATAGAATGGCATCCATAAGTCAGTATCGTTGCTCATACTACCACCTCCATAATTGCCCTTCCAATAATTTCAGGTATCTGCGGCACTACGGCGTTTCCGAGGGCTTTAATTCTGTCCACCCTGCCGGAAAGCCCATCAACCACTCTACCCACTGAGGGTTCAGCTTCCCAGTAACTCCTTGCCTCAACAATTCCCCCACGACTGTACCCCTCTCTATTTGTGAGGGGGGAAGCGTTGAATTCTTTGCGTCCTGCGCTGTTGGTGTCGGCCACATCGCCGGATAAACCACCTGTTCGCGCAAATTCCCGCTTCTGGTTCGTCCCTGTCGTGATCTGTGATTGCGGCTGTTTTCTTCCGTTTTCGGCGGTAAACTGTCCATGGTGTTCGGCGTAGCCCAGAATCCACACCCGATCACGCCGGTGCGGGGCATTCGCGGCGCAAGCTGGAATAATAAGCGTTTGGACTTCATAGCCCTGGTTTTCCAAATCAACTGACACCTGTTCGAGTGCCATATTGACGATTCCAGCAACATTTTCACCAATGATGTAAGTGGGCTTGGTTTCAGCAATAACGCGGAGCATTTCAGGCCAGAGATAACGGTTATCGTCTTTGCCTTTTTGTTTTCCTGCAACACTGAATGGCTGGCATGGAAATCCGCCGCAAATAACATCAATTGTTGGTATTCCATCTTTCTGCAACCTTTCTGCATTTAAAGTTCGGATATCCTCATAAATAGGC
The DNA here is from genome assembly GCA_003151745.1 of Bacteroidota bacterium. Lineage (GTDB taxonomy): Bacteria > Bacteroidota > Bacteroidia > AKYH767-A > 2013-40CM-41-45 > PALSA-967. The sequence continues at coordinate 27,189 of PLYJ01000004.1, read as the reverse complement.
ACTTCCGGCCAGTGTTTGTTTAATATCTTTCTGCAATATTGGTCGATCTCGCAGAAAGCCACCGTTTTCATACCGGCACGTTCAAGTCCAAGCGAAAAACCACCGATGCCGGAAAAGAGGTCGAGTACGTTCATAGAGACCTCACATAATCCAGCAGCGACAATGCATCTGCTTCATTATCATCGGCAGGCTTAAAACCTTTATCCTGCATAGCCTTAATCATTGCTGCTTTATTGGCATTTCCTTTGCCTGTGGCATGCATCTTGATTGCGGCAACGCCTATGCCCTTGTAAGGAATAGTATACTCCTCACAGAAGCCCATAAGCGTTGCCATCAGTCCGCCAAACACATGCGCAGCGTCCGTACCTTCATGACGGCGCACTTGTTCAAAATACACCTCATTCACCGAGCGAAAAGTGTTCAGAAATTCACGCCGAAAACGTAAATAGCGCATCCCCGCACCTTCGTGAGAGCGAGGCTTAAAGCACTTACTCCCACTGATGATCTTGCCGCGATGGTATAAAGCCCATCCGGTAGTGGTTCCTAAATCTAATGCGAGGATTGAGCGCATGTTTACCCTATTTCAGAGGAGTTACGTTATCTTCTTTCAGTGCTTGGGCTGAATCCAGCAAGTCTGCCTGATCTGGGATAGGAAGGGCTGGGGCTTGCTCACCGACAAAATCTTGCGCGCCACTTGTTACAATCAGCACTATCTGACCAGTTGCGCCACCAAGTTCGTGTAGGGCGTCAAAAGTATTGGTGCATTTCATGGTTGCTTTGATACCATCTTTGACAATCACCTGCTCTACTGTTGCCTCAATCACTTTCCGGCCTTCGGATGAGATTATGCGGCAAGCTTTTTTCACCAGATGCTCTGCCGCTTCTTTTGTCTGATTGATAGATTCACGCTGCTCTGCTTCACCCATGGAAACCCATGGCTTTTGGAAGTTTTTCAGCCTATCAAGCAAAAAATCCCGTATGTCGCCGGTAAGCGTCTTTGCAGCGATATTGACAATATCTTTTTCAGCGGTTTCATGAATCATGTTAATTTTTCCTTATTAAAAGTATGGCAAAATTGCCGGGTTGAAGCCTACTTATCATAGGTCATTGCTTCCGCAGCGATGCGGTCGTTTATGAGCTTGTTTAGTTTGTCTTGCGCCTGCTCTTTCGTGAGGTATTCATCGCGCATCATCATCTGTATAACAACAGGACGGGCATTGACGACAGAACCTTCCTTATTGCGATAGTGGTCGTAAACCTTTAGCCAATCTGTATCCATCATGCCCGCCCCCTTCTAATGTTTTTCAAATATTCAGCGGCACCGGGAAAAGGCTCTTTCTGTCCATACAGAACATCCTTTAAACGACTGCGGGCAAACTCTCTCGCTGTTACCGTTAGGTTTCTCCATAAAGATTTGCCATGGGGTAGTGGGGCATTCAATATCTCATCAATCCTGAACCGGCACGCAGCCAGCGCTACATACTGACTGTGCGACATGGTGATTGTTCTGATCTCGTCCTTGTACTTCATGGCTCCCGCTCCCCCATTATTATTTACTGAGTTTTTACAGAATCGCCCGCTACCAGATATCCGCTTTTTATAAGCTATTGACTATCATGATATTGTGGCAAAGTGTTTGGTTGGGGATGGTGGAATCGAATCACCGACAACTCCTACTTATTGGATTAGCGTCTATAGCCGCCTTTCGCTTTCAGAGCGCCCTACCTTAATCCCCATCAATCAAAAGTTAATATACTACAATACTTTTCCAGCCTATGATTGAAGTATTAGTCATAATTTGGCCTTTTATTGATATTTTACGATTTATCGATTGATATTAATAAATTATTAATGTAAGGAGTGCCGTGGAAAAAGGTTATTTAAAGCACGGCACCCCAACCGGAGAGATAAGCGCAGGCTCATCCGGTGTTTGATGTATTTGATTGATCTGGAATGTCAAAAAAATCATTCGGTTGAACAGCTCCATTGGTGGCATGAGCAATTCGCTGCATCATATCAGCACATGGAGTCCTTTGGCCATTTACATATTTGTGAATAGTCTGAGGATATGTTCCCACCACTTTAGCAAAAGCGGTAAGTGTCATTGATTTTTCGTTTAAGTATTCTGTAAGTCTCATAATTACCTATATAACCATTGTGGGGAATTGTTGTCAACTACTTATTCTCCATAATGGTTATTTACTTTTCCCCATAAGGGGGATAACGATTAACAATGAAAAATAATATAAAAAAAATCAGAGAATCTCGCGGGTATAGCCAAGAACAATTGGCAGACAGGATTGGAACTACTTTTCAAAAGATATCTAAATTAGAGAGGGGGGAAAGAAAGTTATCACTTCAATGGATGATGGATATCTCAAAAGCGCTTGGTTGCTCAATTTCTGATTTAATATCAGAACCAGCATTAGTCAAACTTGTTGGTTATGTGGGTGCCGGTGCTGAAATTTTCCCAGTAGATATCTCTGGTGATGAGATAATAGACGAGGTTGATGTTCCTCCTGGCATATCCCCAGATCAGGTTGTTGCAGTAAAAGTAAGGGGTGACTCTATGTATCCTGCCTATCGGGAGGGAGATATTTTATATTATCATCGCAAGTGTGATTACGATGAATCGTATTTGCGGCGAGAATGTATAGTAAAAGTCAAGGACGGAGCAGCTTATGTCAAGATATTAACGCGCGGCTCAAAAGTAGGAACCTTCACATTGACCTCTTATAATTCTCCTCCTATAGAGGATGTTCAAATAGAATGGGCTTGTAAAATACTTTGGGTGAAAAAATCACAATAAATACCACCTTTAAGAAAGGAGTCGCCATGAAGAAAAAACTCACAATTACCGCTATTTTAGCCGTACTATCAACACCTGTACTTGCTGAAGATGTATATGTTAATGGATACGAGAGAAATAATGGAGTATATGTAGAGCCATACCACAGAACAGCCCCAGATAATAATGTTTATGATAATTACAGTACGCAGGGTAATATTAATCCATATACAGGGCAAGCAGGTACAGTAAATCCTTCTTATTATCAGTTGCAGCAACAGCAGCAACAGAGCACCTATAGTAATAGATACCGTCGCTATTAGGAAATATACATCCGCATATGACAAAATCAACAAGCCTTTCCATTATTGTAGCAATTATCACTATATCATGCTGCGTACCTCTGGCACGGGCAGATAATAATGCTGCTGTCTTTAATGAAGATTGGAAATTAAAAATACGCGCTAATGCTGAAAAAGGCGATCCTCAAGCACAAGACAATCTTGGAATTTTGTATTGTGGTGGCACTGGTATCCCACAAGATTATACTAAGGCTATGCAATGGTTTCATAAAGCAGCAGCTCAAGGAAATGATGATGCACAATTGAATATTGGCGATCTATATTATAAAGGCCATGGTGTTCCACAAAATTATACCGAGGCCATAAAATGGTATCGTAAGTCGGCTGATCAAGGTAATGCCAATCTACAATTGTTTCTAGGTGATTTATATTACCGAGGTGAAATCGTACCCAAGAATTATGCTGAAGCTCTAAAATGGTATATTAAGGCAGCTAATCTAGGAAACGCTACGCTAGAGGATAGGCCGCTTTATGAGCTTGGGGTCATGTATCGTGATGGCGAAGGTGTTGGGCAAGATTACATACAAGCATACATGTGGCTAAATCTAGCGGTCGCACATAATAAACTACCTAAGTACATGAATGATGCTGAAACACGGGACAGGCTCGAAAAAAAAATGACCCCAGATCAAATCTCTAAAGCTCAACGTTTATCAAGAGAATGGAAACCTACAAAAAATACTCCATGATTATAACTTACTTTCTCACTTCTCCAACAACCTCGCTCCGGCGGGGTTTTTTATTGCTCAAACGTTACCATTACTTTTCTGCATAAGTTAACCTATGCACTACTATCCCCATTATGCGACGCATAACCTGGGTTATGCGTGATAACCATCCTATATCATCCCGTATTTTTCTGGCGTACAATAAAAACAAAAATATTTCCCCATTTTGTTTAAATTTATATTGACATACATTCCCCAATATGGTTATATTACCCCATAACCCGATTACAAAACAAATAATCAAGAGGGAAACATGGGAATCATATTATCACGCAACGACCAGATACGGGTATTGCGCGAAACGAACGACTATCTCGTAGAGCGTGAGAAGTACCTGGATAAAATCGAATGGGATGCTGACTTAGAATATCACGCTGAGACGCTTTCCAGCTACTGCAATAGCGCGGTGCACGATGCGGATGTGGGCGATATCAAGACAGATGATGAAGTGCTTGAAGATGCGGAAAATCTGGCCGGAGAGATTCATCACCGTGAGATGTGCCGGGCGCATTATCATAACTGTTTGGTTTAGGGAGAGCGCCATGTACATAAGCGATATCGAATACCAGAGAATCATGAAAGCGCTGGAAAAGTCAGAAGAGCTTCAGCGGGAAGTTAGGATTTTACTGAGAGAATTGCGTAACAAAATTCTTGGGAGTCACCCAAGAGATGCTGAGAAACACTGTAATGAAATGGTTGAATCATGCAAGCGCTTGGTAAAATAACGATGGTTTTCGTTCTGCTGGCGGGGCTGGCGAATTGGGGAGCGTGCTTGTGGGCGGATGACGTGCATAAGCGGGCAATGATGGTTTTAGGAGAATGATTATGTGCAAACAACAATTACAGCTACCTTTTGAAAAGTACACCCCGCAGCAGCTTATTGACACGTTGGCAAGCCGCCCGCGCATGAAATGGCAGTGGATTCTAAAAGCTGCTCAAAGACACTGGATTAGCGAGTATGTCAGTGATAATGCAGCGCGGAGAAAGCAGAGAATGGAACAGGTGAGGAGTTTTGAAAATGCTTAAGTATTCATTAACAGATTATCAAGATATGCTTGCCGGGTATCAATCGGGGAAGAAAAGCATTTTTCAACCATCGGCAGGGCGTTCTGAGGCGTATAAATTCGGCTTCAAATGCGGAAGCCCTTTTAAGGATAAGTACCAACGTTTCATGGCAAATGATCTTGTGGGAAAAGAATATCACATTACGGATTTTAATAAATATCAGGAAAAGGTAGCAGCATGAGCAATTCACAAGGCGGAGTCAATATAGCAAGGGCGATACTGGCAGTTTATTCAAAGGTCGGATACGTCCTTAAGAGTGGATTTAACGATCACCAAAAATATAAATTTGCTGGCGAATCCGATTTTATAGAAGCGTTGCGTCCGGCAATGATTGAGGCTGGATTGATAAGCTATCCAACAGGAATAAGGGGAGAATGTAAAAACATAGTGATTGATGGAAAACCAAAGAATCACGCTACCTATATCTATACCTTCAGAATAATTCATGCTGAAAGTGGTGAATATATTGACGTGGAAGCGGCAGGGGAAGGTACTGGCAATGACGATAAATCCAGCTATAAAGCAGCAACAGGGGCTCAGAAATACGCCCTAAGACAGATGTTTTTAATTGAAACAGGAAATGACCCTGATAAAGACCCTGTAACCGCCCGTGAAGAAGAGGAGCGCAGGAGGAAAGAACAGGAGGCTGCGGCGGCAAGAGAAAAGGCGGAGGCCGAAAAAAAGAAGGAAATGGAGAAGAGTTTCGTGCCAATTCCTGAAGAATCAGACGTAACAGGTACAAGAGATTGGAGTGGTTATACGCTTGCGACTATTGGGTTAATCAAAGGCACAAAGAATTTTACCGAATTTAATATTGTACGAGTAGCCAATAAAGAGGGGTTGGAATTTCTTTCAACAGCCGATGAAAAACTGCGCGCCGAGATTACGGAAATATCAAAACAAAAGGCTGCTTCATTTAAGGCACCAGAACAACCACCAGTTAATTAAGGAAATGTCATGAGCAATACAGCAATCATTCAAGCACCATCATCTGATTTGAGTCTCAATGAGGCTATCATTAAGGAGGGAGCCGACAAGTTAATAGCAGCCAGCAAAGAGCTTGTGGTTGATTCACAAACCGCTATGGAGGATGCGGCAACCATGGCGAAGTCTCTAAGTTCTGCTGCAAAAAAAGTAGAGGAGATTCGAAAAAATAAGGTAGACCCATTAAATGCCGAGGTAAAAGCTATAAATCTTCGCTTAAAAACAGGCATTAGTGACGTACTTCTAAAGGCGGCAGATGATGTAAAAGGTAAAATGCTCAATTACACCAAAGAGCAGCAACGTAAGGCTGAGGAAGAGCGTATAGCAAGAGAGAAAGAACTGCAGGAAGAAAGATTTGCGGCAATGATTCTCGCTGAGGATTCCGGCGAAGATACTATAGATGATATCATTCAATCAGCTCCACCGGTTCAAGCCGTGGCCGTGCCTCAAATTACCCGAAGTTTTAGTGGCGCAATCGCGGGAGTGAGAAAAACATGGACGTTTGAAGTTGTGGATATTGCAGCATTAGCAGATGCGCGCCCTGATCTAGTGGAAGCTATCACATCAAAAATAAATGCTGAAATCAAAGGCGATGACGGAAAACGTGATATTCCCGGCCTACGAATTTATCAACAGGAATCGATGGGTGTTAGATAATGGCATCATTAAATAAAGTCACCCTTATTGGCAATCTTGGAAAAGACCCTGAAATTCGCGCCACACAGTCCGGGCAGGAAATCGCCAGCTTTAGCGTGGCCTGCTCTACATCGTGGAAGGATAAAAACACGGGGGAACGAAAAGACAAGACAGAGTGGATTAGCGTTGTTGTGTTCAATGAATCGCTCGTTAAGGTCATCAAGCAGTACGCCAAAAAGGGCAGCAAGATATATTTGGAGGGCGCACTTGCCACAAGAAAGTGGACGGACAAGAACGGCATCGAACGCTATATAACTGAGGTCGTACTGCAGGCGTTCAATGGCAAGATTATTTTGCTCGATGGTAAGGGCGGAAACGAAAACGAACCAGAGCCAAGTAGGCATACCCAAGATAAACAAAATGCTTATGTTCCTGAAGACGACATGATCGATGAGATACCATTTTAGTAAGGCATAAAACAATGAAAGAAACCAACAGAGAGCGATTTATAAAGCTGGCAGATATCCGGGTAAACAACGCCCTAAACGACATACGGCTTATCGGCAATTTATCCAATAAAGCATCGTATGAGTTTTCGCTGGAAGAGGTCGAAATGATATTTACCGCCATTCGTAAAGAGCTTGATGAGAGCGAAGGGCGATTTCATGGAAAGCAGCCGAAAGGCAGATTCTCATTAGGTGTTAGCAGTTAGTTTCACGGCAGTGGTTTTTATTGACGAGGTCGCCACTGCCACCAATCTTTAATTTTAAAAGGAAAAACAAAATGAAAAATTTAGATGATTTAAAAACAAGCTTGCAGCAGATCAATGAGCTTAAATCGTTACTTGGTTTGAGTGTATCTGAGATGCCTTCACAGCACTTTTTCCAGATAGGAAAGAATTATCTAATTCAGACCGTAACCCACTACTATCTCGGCGAATTGAAATCTGTAGGAAATCAGGAATTAGTTCTAGGAAACGCCTCATGGGTATCAGATACTGGACGCTACAGTGATTTTGTGAAGGGCAGTATTTCTGACAGCAACGTCGAGATAGAGCCAATATTGCAGGATACCATCATTGGCAGGGGCGCTTTAGTTTCCGCTGTTATATGGAATTCATCACTTCCTAAAGAGGTAAAATAATGATGAATCAGGCAATTTTACGCATAGCTTGGGAAAATAGCAGGAGCAGGAGCGGGAGCTGGAGCGGGAGCAGGAGCTGGAGCGGGAGCAGGAGCAGGAGCAGGAGCTGGAGCAGGAGCAGGAGCTGGAGCGGGAGCAGGAGCAGGAGCTGGAGCGGGAGCAGGAGCAGGAGCNNCAGGAGCAGGAGCTGGAGCTGGAGCTGGAGCTGGAGCAGGGGCACAACTTAACAATATTACGGCGGCGCTGCAATTTTTATTAATAGTTGGTGGATTACGACTAGTGCCGCCACCAAATTTTAGAAAAATAAGGATATAAAAATGCACATAACAATAAAATGCCGATGGAAAGACACAATCCTCTTTGAAGGCGAATTTGAGTCAACAAAACATGCCGTTGAGAAGGCGGTAGAGCAGAAAGCTAATCTGCGCGGTGCGAACTTGCGCGGTGCGAACTTGATCGGTGCGAACTTGATCGGTGCGAACTTGATCGATGCGAACTTGATCGATGCGGACTTGCGCGGTGCGGACTTGCGCGGTGCGAACTTGCGCGGTGCGAACTTGATCGATGCGAACTTGATCGATGCGAACTTGGAACCAATAAAAACTGATTTTATTTGTGCTATTCTTAAGTTGCCTAATGAAATTCCGAATCTCCGTCAAAAATTCATTGAGGGAAAAATTAACGGTAGCACCTATTCTGGCGAGTGTGCTTGTTTGGCCGGAACTATTGCAAATCATCTAAAAATTAATGCTGAGGATTTACCAGAAAAATTCAATTTTCCTGTTGATTCGTCATCACCAAGAGAAAGTTTCGCTATGTCAGTCAGGGAAGGTGACACGCCGGAAAATAGCCAAATTGCCGCATTTTTTGTTGAATGGATTGATGAGGCGCTTTCTGTGATTGAAAATATTAAGGCTATCTAATATGCAAACCATCTACGTACTATCAATGCTGATAATCGGCTTTCAAGGCCAGCTAGAGAAGAAATATATAGCCGACTACCGCTCTATGCAGGAATGCATACAGCAAGCACATGCACGTTTCAGCAACAACCATGCGGTACAGTATACCTGCGATAAAATGACGATTGTGGAGTGAATTATGGCAAAACATAACATCGAACCGCGCGGACTGACTCTATCTGATGCCCTATACTATATAGGCGTTTCTGCATCATGGTTTCAGGCTAGGCGGGCAGAACTCATAGAAAAGCTTAAGTTTCCTCAGCCGCACCCAATCACAAACCGGTATGACCGCAAGCAGATTGATCAGTGGATGGAAGAAACTGGCAATATTAAAAGCGGCACTGAATCTGAGACTGACGAACTATTAGAGCGGGCTAGAAGTGGCGAATATTAAGATACGCTATCTGGTTGCCAAAAAGCAAAAGAATCACGTGATCTATTATTGGCAGCCAAAACTAGAATTGCGCGAACATGGATTTTATACGCGCCGGTTGGCAGAAAAAACAAACCTATTGGAAGATGCCATTATTGAGGCAGAGAGATTTAATAAAGAACTGGATGAATGGCGTAAAACAGGCCAACAACCTAATGCCATTAAAGATGGTACTATCGAGTGGCTAACCAAACAATATCAACAAAGCATGTGGTATAAGAGGCTATCACTAAATACGCAAAAAGGCTACCATCAGAATATTGTAAGGATTAACAAGTGGGCTGGTAAGTATCGCATTGAAGCGCTGAATAGAAGGGCTTGTAAGGTATATTACAGCGAATTATGCAAGGAAAGTATATCGAGCGCCAATGCTCTTATGCGAGTCATGAAGCTGATTTTCTCTTTCGCCAAAGAGGAAGGTATTGTAAACGATAACCCGGTACAGGGCGTTAGGTTGCTTGGCACTAAATCACGCCACCAAGTATGGAGTGATGAACAGATTGATAAGGTGGTGAAATATTGCATTGATAATAACCGAAAGTCCGTTGCTGTGGCAATTATCCTTGCGCGCGATTTATCTCAGCGCCAAGAAGATATTCTGCGAATGAAGTGGGAGCAATATGACGGCGTATATATACGCTTAAAACAAGGGAAAACCGGCAAGGAATTGATGCTTGAGTGTACGTCGAGAGTAATAAAGATGCTAGATAGCATGGATAAGGTTGGCCATATAGTCATAAACGAATCCACAAAGAAGCCTTACAATAAATACACCTTCCGGCATTTGGTAAGTGAAATGATAACTGGGGCGGGGATTGAGGACAGCCAGTTCACCTGCACTATAGGAAAAAATGGTAAAGGCTGGTATGGGATGTTATGCGAAGGAGGTTCGTATGCAGATGATCTCACCGTGTACCCCACCCACTGGATGCCATTACCACAACCACCGAAGGAGTAGATTATGATCACGGTATCCATCTTCATAAACGGAGAGCCAATTTTTACAAGATCAGCCCGTCGTCAGGAAGATAAGCGTAATGGCGACTTTAATACCTACAAAACAGATTCTGGTGATATTGTTGAGCATCATCACAAGGATGGTGCTGTTGTACTGGCTAAGAAGCTTTTAGATACGATTAAGGAGGATATGTAGATTATGACCGATAAACCAGAGAACCCGCCAGCGTTTCCTTTACCTGAATGGTTGATTGATATTTTATGTGATGGAATTATGGCAGAGACAGATGAGGAAATAATGGAAGGTGTTACTGAAGAGGAAATTGCTCATAATAATGAAGTATTTGAAAAAGCCATTAGTAAGGCCGATGCTATGCTCAAGGCCAGAGAGGAAAAATGAACGTAAACGAGATCATAAAGAGCCTGAGAGAGGAGCCTGAACGGTGGATAGGAGATCACCACAATCTTTTAAGAGATATAAAATACCATAGCACTATTGGAGGAATTGTTCCTTTGTATAGCGTTTATGATTATGGAGGTATAGACCGCCTGCGCCTGCGCTTTGCAATCTGGCGGTGGAAGCGTAATAGTAAAATCATCAAGCAGAATAAAGCGTAGCCTCTGCCCTGCGCCTCCTGAGTAATTAATTCATCTGGTGGCTTGATATGTGTGCATAGCCCCCAAACCAAGCATTCCGAGCAAAACAGTAGTAAGGGTGCTCATATCAAATACTGGCAAATCTATCTTGACTCCAACTATCGCAAAAATAAATAAAAGCAAAGGCTGTATGATAAAGTGATAGGCGAAAGCGCAGCCGCAGACCCATCCTATAAAATCCCGCCATTTATCGAATAAATCGCCACTAGCAGCTTCTGTTTGATTAATCCCCGCCTGCGCTACTGCAACTTGAGTATCAGCGTTTAACTGCGCCGTTTCCTGTTGCGCCTTCAGATTTGCCATTTCGAGCGCGAATTTATCCCTTTCCGCCGGGTCTGGGATAAATTTCGTTGCCAATTGCAGAACTGCCGATATTGCATCATCCCATCCAAACATATATCCTCCGTTTTATGCTATATCCTTGAAAAAAACATGATGCCCACTAGTAAAGCATGGCGTCTGTCCGATAGCCCATTTAGGTTCGGGGCTGCCAATTCGGTAATAATAAGTCGCCCCATTTGTACGATCAATAATCTCGCCATCAAACAAGCTCTCCGCTATATCGGATGCCTGTTGATAAAGTTGGTCAGTATCTGGCAAGCTATTTAAATACCCCCTATTAGGGTCGTTTTCATTCCAGCATGAGTATTGCCAAGGCTTCAAACACACATCCAGGACTGTAGTGCCGCGCCAGCTTGGATGCGCTACGCGGTTCATTATGGTATGGCCAACATCCTGCATTCCTTCCAATCCTTCACCTCTAGCTTCACCAATCATGGTCAAAGCGAGCGCTGTCAAATCGCTATTTGGTATCATAATTTTTCTCCTTATTTATTTAAAAATACGCCAATTACGGCACCTATAATACTACCGAAAACTGCACTTGCAGCGGCGGCTGTTGTGACCGCCCCCCATATCCTACCTTTCATATTTGATACTGACTTTTCTAGGTCATCCACACGCTTAACCGTCTCTTTATCATCATCAAGATGCACTTCGAACATTTTAATTATGTTATTTAGATTGGCATTTGTGATAGCTTGTTCCTTGCTATTATTAGCAAGCTCATCACGCAATTCATCAAATTTATTTCCCAGATTCATGTAGTCGCTACGACGCTCAATGTTGTCACCCATTCAGTATTCCTTTATAAATCCTACTGTTTCAGAAAAATTAACATCAACCAACCAAGCAGTGCTCCGTAAAGAGCCTCGCCAGTCCGTACTTGATATCCAATAGGAGCTAGCCTAGCGACATAATAAACGCACCCCATAAGGGTACATCCAATCCCCCATAGTGGTGATTGATGATTATAAAGCGATAAAACCAAGAAAAGCGGATAAAACAATAATCCGCGCAACGTCATTGCTACAAAACACCAGCGCACGAACTGCTGCGGAGAAGTTGGAAAGCCACATATTTTAGTAGTCAGCCAATCAATAGGCTTAACCTCTGATTCATTTACATATTGCATATTGCCGGAAAGAATATTGAGATATTTCCCCCATCCACATACAAGACCGATCCACATTCCGAAAAAAACTATTAGAGAAGTAATTATAGAATTTTCTAGGTAAACTCCCTCATAGATTTGTATAAGCTCTACCGAAAATGCCATACCGAAAGCACATGATATACGATCAATTTTGCCAGCACCACGGAGGGCGTTTAAAGTTGAAAATAAGGGTATGAGAATTAGGTTCATTTTATGCAATACTTATAACTTGGCCACTCACAGTAGCCGAGCTATTATTTGAAAAAACTAATATATTATGAGAAATATCCATATTAGCAATGGATGGATTAGAGAACGCAGAACCAGAAATATCAACAGCAGTGCTCAATGTTATAGTTGTGCCAGATACACTACAAACCCTACCATAAATATGGTTAGAAGTTCCAATATACACAGCCATGACAGAGGTAGAATCGGCATTACATAATCCATTATTATAATTGGTTCCAATTACAGATTCTATAGTAACTCTGGAACCAACAGTTATTGTTGTTCCCGATACAGATAGTGCCGCAGTATAGAGTGTTGTAGGATAATTATTGTATCCAACCACAAAAGATGTAGCACTAAGTTGTGCTATTAGGCTTGTGTCGTTGGATGATCCAGAATTTATACTACTATCAACCACATATGGAGTATTAGTTGTGAGTGTCGTACCAGAGATACTAATAATCTGTGCTGTTGGATGATTTGAATTATTTCCATCTTCATAAAATACTAAGGCAGCAGAGGATGATATATTACTTACAGATTGTGTATAAGTAGGATACGCACCAGCAAAAGCCAAGGGAGTACCAACGGTTATAACTGAAGATGCCACACTAAGTGCAACAACATAACCTATTCCTGCAATCTCATCATCATACGCAACTATAGCTTGCGTAGAGCTAGTCTTATCAAGTCCGCCAATATTTAAATATGAATAGTTTGTACCGCTACTAACTTGCTTAATAGTAGCTCCAGACGGCACAGTCCCAGATATATTAATAATCACTGACTTTAATGTATGTGGTCCACCAACAAATGCAGCTATTACCTGAGTTGAGCTTAGAGCTACTATCGAATATGTACTTACTGTGGTTGTTCCTGTTACATTAACAGCAGTTGACCATACAATAGTATCGCCAGTTAAAGTTCCTACTGCTGCCCATCCATAACTATTAACGGGATCACCATAAAACACTAAACAGGTGGTGGACGTTAATTGACAGACCGCAGGTGTATAACCAGCCTGACTAGTAGATGAAGCTGCACCATCTTTTGAGCCGTTCCATCCAGCCCAGCCCGTCAGGGAGGCAATTGCTCCCATCATCATTGAATTACATAAAATAGACATTATAGAACACCCAAATTACTACCTATAGTAATAGAAATACTTGTTGCAGTATGAACACCAGATTGAGAGCCGGAGGTTGTGATAAACGTTCCAGCCTGCATATTGGCTTGTGACGTAGAAAGCTTAAAAGTGTTGGCATCAACTACTGTTATCCAGTAAGTTGTTGCCGTCGATAATCCTGTGGGAAGCGCGCCCGTTGTCGATAATTGGATTCTTTCACCAGAATACAACCCGTGACCTGTCCACGTCATAACACCAGGAGCGGCTATAGTTACTGTCACTGTAGATGACTTAGAACGATTGACCGCGTAATAAAGCTGATCAAAAACTCCTTTCCCCGTAGAAAGAACTGGAGGAGTGCCACCAGCAAATTGCCAAGCCCATGTGTAAGAAAGTGTGCGTGATCCGGTTAAATCCTGATAGATATTTATGAATCCTGTAGTTCCAGCAACTAGGTTTGTAGGTGTTCCTAGCGTTCTATTACCGCTAAGCTGCACCTGCATGTTATTCCCAATAGCATCATTGACAGCAATCGTAGAAGCATCCGTCAATGTTTGTATCGCGCCGCTTTGCGTAGCGGTAAATGTCTGAGCAGTATTTGTCACTGCTGTTGCGGCATTATATGCTTGGACGTTTGTACCTATTGCTAATCCCAAATTGGTTCTGGATGTAGAAGCGCTAGAAACATCAGAGAGGTTGTTGCTTGCCAGTAGAGCTCCACTAGAGCCGCCGCCAGGTGTAAAAATGCGCATATCAACCTCCTATTGCATAAATAGTGAGTGGAGTAGAAGCGGTATCGCTAATTGCGGTGATAGCATTTTGTGGTGCCTCTCCGAGATCAAAGGCAACATAACCGCCTGCAGGTGCCAAATAAAAGCCAATGTATGAAGATGTACTGAGATTACTTTCGCCGCCCAGTCCAACATAAACTTTTGCTGTAGGATGTGGGTTTTGGATAAGTAACTTTCCATTGTGTTGACTCTGACCACCATTAGGCACTGCAGCATTGAGAATGGTGCTTTGTGTTGTACCTACTGTAGCTGGTATATTTACGTATTGTGCGCCTGCTATTCCCATTTTTATTATCCTTATTTATTAAATTAAATCACTTGATCCTGTAAAAGTTTGCCAATTTCCGCCGTGGGTACATAAACCAAGAAAATCGAATGCCGCCGGAAGAGTTATTGTTGATATGAGTGATCCAGATTGCTTAGGAAGTGCAATAACATTCGACCCACCATGTGAATTGACAACAAGGCTGTTTGCGGCCCTATGAAATATCACTGGATACCCATCACCAACCACCGCCGGATCTGGAAGGGTTACAGTTAATGTCCCCCCTGCCGAAGCACTCCCTATGATGGCGCATCTATCCGTATCTGTCATAGTATAGCTAGACACAGCCGGGGAAGTAGGATTAAACCGCCAGGTTAACTGATTTGTATTATTCGCCCCCATAGAGGTAGCAACATTTATGGCGTATGCCCCATTACCATCCAGTTCCATGTATGTTCCCGTGCCAGGAACTACACTGACTATCCACGTTCCATTTGCCGTACTATTATCGATTAACGTAATGATTGCAGATGTCGAAGCAGGAATAGTAACAATGGTAGTCGTTGTATCTTGAGCCTTAACAGTCATAGCATCACCAGAGGCAAAGAAAGTCACAGGCACACCAAGAGGAATGCTGGTTGCTGTATTAGAAGCCGGAAGGTAAGCATTTTTACCTGTTGCCGTCATGTCTATAACATTAGCCGTGCTTAAAGGATTTGTTAGAGTGATATTGACAGCAGAAGTGATGTTTGTAACACCGTATTTAATGATCACACCTGGAATGATATTATCTACTGTCCATTGAGAATTTCCAAGACTATCTGTAAGAGAAAGTTTATAGGCAGCGGTGGTAAGCCACACATTAGCTGATCCTGTTGAATCCAAAACAACAGGATTAGCATTAGGGGTGCCACCCGTAGAATCAGTATAAGTGGCAAGCGGTGTGGTACCGCCAGCGCCATATGTATAAAGTTTTCCACCATTGAGCGGTGCACCATTACTATCAAGCGCCCTAAATACTGGAAATGAAAAAAGTTGTGTTGTCATGGTTTTACTCGATTAACTTTGTTTCCTTGATAACTAGCTGCCACTTTAGAGAATTGCTCCGGTATTTTTTGTACAAGTGCTGCCATTGCAGGGCTATCAGCACCAATATCACTTGATGCAAGTAGTATTCTCTTTCCCGCCGGACTGGTGAATAGCCATGATAGAACACTAGGAACTACAGCGGTTTTTGTGAGCACTGATGAACTTACATGACCCATAAGACCTTCTCCCGCAAACAATCCATAAATGATTGGATTTGTCATCTTGCTTGTGGCCGGTGGAGAAAGGTGAAAAAGAATTTTCTGTAAGCCGTCCAATTCAAACTTGTCCGTACCTTTGAAAAACACCCCGCGCGCGGCCTGAATATTTCCAAGCGCCGTGTTGAAATCCTTTGGGTTGAATTTTCCTGATTCCGGTGCATATTTTCCTGTTTTAGCATCAACACCACCTGATTTCTCAATTGCCTGATTGAGCGCATCCCTAACCATACCGACACGCACAGCAGCACGGCCTTTATCGTCAAGAGCATTATATAGGTCCTGAGCCTGTCCGGTATCGGATGATGTGATGAATTTTTGATAGACCTGCTGATCATTTTTCAACTTGTCAATCTCTAGTGCTTTCAGCGGAGCGATATTATTTTTGTAATTATTATCAGCCCTAACCGCAGCAGCTTTTAGTGCCGAATCACCAACCTTATCCAAATCAGCATCGATGGCGGTTGATGCAGCGGTATAAGCGCGGGCAGTAACCGGATCATTCTTTCCAAGCGCCTTGGCAGATTGCTCTAAATCAGAGACAGTGCGACGCAACCCCATGTAGGTAGTTTTTTCAGGATTTTGCAAATCAGCTTTGATTCTGGTGAGTTCTTTGATTGCCGCATCATTTGAACTGCCAGAGGTCTTACGTAAATGATCAAGCATTTCATTGACTGCACCTATTGCTCCACCCACTTTCACCTGTTTTTCGCCACCAAGCGCCTCTACAGCAGCATAAAGCTTATCTGATACTAAGGCTGCTCGTACCTTATTACCTTCGGCACTATTCCTGATAATCTGATTGAGGTCGTCATTTTTATTCATGCGCTCAAGAATTTTTTTAGCTGCATCATTCCGTCTATTGGTTGGATCAGCAGCAGCCTTTTCAATCTCACCAACATTTTTAAAATTGGCATTAATAATATCGTCATGCTGACGCGCGTTGTATTGCTTCACTGCACCGAGGGCAGCATTTGTTGCGCTGCTTTCTTTTCCTCTAAGGCCACCAATTGATGTGGGGACCTTCTCAAGCGCATGTTCAGTGGCAACTACTCCTGGATTATGAGTGACATTCCCCACAGAGAATTTATCCCAAATACCGTATTTATCAGCAACTGCTTTTAGTTCTTGATATGCTGCGGGCATTACACCCTTGATCGCATTAAATCCTTTGGCAATTGTAGCGCCTACGGCTTGACCTGCTGGAGCAAGCAATGCACCACCTGCAGCGCCCTCTTCTGCCTGTTGTAATTTCTGTCCGGCAAATGGCGTTATTTGACCGGGAGGCGCTTTTGTTGATGGAGAAAGTAATGGAGATGCAGTAGCGCCAACAACCGCACCCGTGCCCGCCGCCGCCACAGTTTTGGCAAATATGTTAGCCCCCCCTCCAATGGCCGCATCAGCAAGTTTGGTTGCTCCTCCTGCCACCGCCCCAATCCCAGGAATAGGTACCAATGCCGAACCAACGCCACGCAATATCTCCTGTCCTCTGGATGGTGGTGTTTGTGGCTGCATGGTTTGATAATTCCATGGCTCGCCCTTCCAGTTTTTTGTATAATCATAATTTGCCACTTGCGCGGTAAGGTCAGCAAGCTTTTGCGTTGCTGGATTTGAACCAACGGCTGAAGCAATATGTGCCCCTATCTGCTCTACAGCCCTCGGTACATCCATTGCACCAGCGAGCAGCGTACCAAAACCAGTTTTTCCTATTCTACCAAGCAGAGAACTAGGGTCCGTCAAAGCATTTTGAGGGTCAAACATGCCGTCAGTATAAAAAGGGCTATCCTTTATGTCGTCTAGGCTATACGGTTTGCCAGTATCTGGATCAGTGAATGACCCAACAAAATCAGATGCACTGATTTTAGGGATAGATGGAGCATCATCAGGACGGTTACTTATATGCGAATCAGCCGGATGAATAGTAATATTCATCATTGGCTTTCCATCTGATCTTAACTCTATACTCCCATCAGGATTATGAGCATATTTATCATCTGTAGCAACATCAGCAGCAACCTCAGATGCATTATTATTTCCAGAAAAAACAGCAGTAGCTTGGTCGTCTGTTGGTTCTACTGCTTCTGAAGGGGAAGTAGACATAACAGCAAGTGCTTGATCGTCTGTTGGACTAATTGCCATTGCTTTCACTCACCACCTGATGCCCAGCTGCTATCCATTTTCTGATTGATGCTTCTGGCGACAAACCTTGAGTTTTTCCAATAGCAATAATTTTACTTTCCGGCAGCGCATAAACATCATTCTTGGTCGATGATGCTTGCTGATCCGCTTTTTCAAGTGGTGTTGGTGCCGCAGTTGGAGTTGTATTTTGTGATGACGCAGCTTTATCATTGAGGTAAGCGTTCGGGGTAACATCATTGTTGCTAATTAACTGATCATCACCGAGGCTTGCAGCCTCCCTTGGAATACCAAGAGCGCGCACCTGTTGGATGGCCGGACCCTCAACACCGGCAGCATATTGTGTACGTTGGGCTTCAACCCGATTACTCATAAAATTAATCATCTGATCGCGCTGAGCTTGGGTAAGAGTACCGCCGTTAATTGCAGAATTAGCAAATCCCAGAATATTTGCCGGTACACTTCTCGCTTCCTCAGTAGTGATGATGCTATTTGATGTGGGTGATCTACGGGGATTTTCCATAATACCAAAAGACACACCAAGCGCCTTATCGGATGCACCTACCTCGGCATCACTGCCACCAGATGAGGCTAAGGTTGTTGACTGCTTATAGGCTTCATTTGCCTGATTTAGAACAGATCCAATGCGCTGAAATTCAATGGTTGCAGGATTTGTAGCAACTTCTTTTTGAACATCCAAAGCCTTTCCACGTAGATCATTCGTCATGGTTTGATTAAGTTTCTGTTGATCCATGACCGTAGAAGCCTGATCTTGAGCTGTGCGTCCAATGTCTTGGGCTTGTTTGAGTCTATCCATAAATGTAGGATCAGTTACATCCGTAGGGAATTTTGATACATCCAATCCCATTCTCTGAGCTGTTTGAAGACCTGTATCTAATGATTCCTGAGTAGGATTAAGCGCAATACTTCCAGCGATTCTTCCCGCGAGGTTAGCTTGAGATTCAAAATTCCCTAATTTAGTTTTCTGCAAATTCGCCGCTTCTTCTTGCTGCTGTAATAATCCTTGCTGTAATTGCATAGCTGCGCGTGGATTATCACGCGTCAAATCGCTAAGAGCGCCAGCCATATTGACGGAACTTTGACCAGTAAGCGGGTCTTGATTAGTATTGTTCGCTAATGCACTACGCGTATCCATTTGGTCGCCATATTGCATATTTGCCTGTTGCAACATCAACTGATGCAATGGAACTTGAGAGGCAAGATTCTGTAATTGCATCACCTGTGATAAGCTACCAAGCAAGTCAGGAGATCTTGGTGCTGCGGAACCAGTACCAACCTGTTCTGGTAAATTAGTATTCATTTCGTCAATGCTTTTCATTGCCATATCCCCGCACCTGTAGCAAAACCAGAAGGCGCATTCATACCTGTCACTGCCGGATTACTAAAATTAGATAAGTTGGAAGAACTAACTCCAGGATCATTGGTGAAGCTACTGTTATTACCTGCCCCAGGGAATATTCTATTCACCATTCCGTATTGGCTAATAGTACCAGCCGCCGCGTTAATTCCTCCCGTTACAGCATTGGCAGAACCAACAGTGCCAGCCGCCATAGCATTCCCAGCCGTAGCGATTCCAGAAGCCGTAGTATTTGCTATGTTGTTTGCCGCATTGGTGCCAACATTCGCAAAAGTATTGTTGCTGTTAGTTCCTATACCGGCAAGTGCAGCGAGATTACCAAAGTTTGCCTCATTGCTGGTATTAAAGCGATTATAGGCATTGTTAAACTCGGTACTCGCCGCTCCTTGAGTATAATTTTCGATAGCCTTAAGTGTGCCTCCGCTATTGAAATCCCCTAAAGCTGCAGCACTACGTTGTACGGCCTGATTTCCTTGCTGAAGATCGAATGCATATCCAGGATCTTGTTGAAAATCCTGCAAAGTAAAATTACGATTAAATTGCCCTCCCGGCTGTGTTCCCGCCTCTAACGCAGGTAGTGCAATCTTTCCTGCAGCTAAATACGGAGCAAGATTTGCTTGCTGTACATCAAATTCATTTTGTTGGATGGAGCCAGCATCTTGGCTTGCTGTTAGGGCCGCGTTAGCCTGAGTTTTGGCTGCACTTTGGGCCCCTTGGGAGGCGATTACTCCTCCGGCAATCGCTCCTGCCGCGGCTACACCTGCTGCTATTATAAGACCAGCCATAATTAATCACCTAACCAAAATAAATATGTTTTTTCAGCAAGTATCGCCCCATGCCTAACAAAAAGTGGACCGATATCAAAGTGCTCCTTAGATGCACCAAAAAGTCTTTTCACGCCCCGGCGCTTTAATTCTTTTTTTACAAAAGATATCAATTTACTACCACCCCATTTTTTTCTATGGGATGCGCGCACATAAAGAATATCCATATTGCATGACAAACAGTTTTTGTAATGCAGCTCTGGAGATATCACCCCCACAAAATAACCAATCAACTCACCGGCATCACGCACTGAAGCAAAAAACAATTGTCCTAACGCATCCATGGTATGATAAGCTTCATACTGCATATCAAGCGGCACTTTATCTTTATTTAAAGCCAATTCTTCCCAGTGTTCCGGTAAAATAAGCTTCCACTCTTCTAGTACATCCGCAAAATTCTCGCACTGCACTGTAATCATGAGTCACACCCGGATATCTACTATTAAGACTATCCTATCATCTGCACTATTATTAATAACCTCGTGGGTTGCTTCATGACGAAACCACCAGCATTCACCATGACGCATATAAACCTGTTCATCATCTGCCTTAAAAATAGATCCAGGAAGATTTTGGAGGGGAAGATGATACCTAGTGTAGTATTCTGCATATGCTCCGCGTGTATCGGCATGAGGGGTTATCGTCTTTCCGGCAGGTAGTTTTGTAATAATAACCCTTCCAAGCCTCTGCCCCTCAACCCTACGCATCAAATTAAAAATTATTTGCCTTGCTTCAGGTAGCAATTCCCATGCAGAGTAATTTATGGCTTCCAAATCCTCTATTGCACAATCTAAACACCCATCGGCGTAATACTCCGTTAAATCGTTATAACGAAGCCAAATAGACTGAGTTTCCTTATGTGGGGAATTTTCAAAATCATTTCTGAATGTATTTTCTTTATCCCATAATTCTGGATGATTTTGTACTGCATGTAATAGCGGTATAATATCAATCCCTTCAGCAATCTTTAAAAAATTTCTCATGCACCAGTCCAAATTCTACAGTTTTATTATGTGGATTATAGACCAAAAAAGTTATGATGCAAATAACTATTTTCACAGACATTTATAGCTATAGGTTGATGTGTCTAATGCCGTGCCTGTTACCGTAAAACCGGTGCCTGGGGTAACTGATTTAATCGTTGGATCTGCCCCTATCGTACCACCAGACGTTTTTAGAGTGATGTTGATATAGGGAGTTGTTCCTGCATCGGTAACAGTAATAATGCTAGTGCCATTTAAAGTAAAAGTACCCTCTACTGGTGCCGGAGGAGTGGGTGGGACGTAGGTATATGGCACCACATTATTTTGCTGATTCAAGAAATTTATAGTATTACCATTAGTATTTAGTAGGGTGAGCGGAGGAATTAGCGCATCTTTTATAGCGAGATAATAACCCCATTCATTGATTGTCACATTTCCTGCGAGTGTAAGCGCCCCCTGAGCTACGGTACCTCCAGTTATATAATAACGTTCCATTTTCTCAATAAAGCTGCTGGCTTTTGCTGTATCTTGCCAAAATTTAGCTGCCATATAACCCAACGACATATTAGGAAATGCATCAAGCGCCTTGTCCTGAAAATAACTTGGCCATCTCGTGGACACATTGTAACGCAATAATTTAAACTGATCGTTATTAAATGTAGGCACTCCGCAGAGTTCAGGAAAGAATTGCGCCTGTAAATATGGGTACCACCCGATATTTGGATTATTCGCCCAAGTGCTGACATCTTCCCCATAATGTGTTGCACATAGGTTATAGGTCTGATCATAAAGGCTATCCACACCGAAACCAACATAAGCTTGATTAGACAGGCACGATGTTTGACGTGTAGTTTGTCCTAAAACTCCATATACATAAGCAGCAGTTCCGTAACCTTTTACACTTTCACAATTATCTTCCAAATATTGAATGGAGAAGCTAGATCCATCCAAGGGATTAGTATTATATTGAAATGTTTTCGTCAGGAAGTTTGAGAGTTGCTGATCAAGATTTTGGCTAATAATAGTGTCAAAAAGTACGTAGTATGACCAATACGTGCCCGAACCACTTGGTTGTAAGCTCGCACCATTAAGCCACGAATAATCCCCCGTCAATCCCACATAGCGCGCAACTAGGCTTGCAAATGTGCTTGCATAGCTATCATGCGAATCAGGTGAGCGATAGGTTAAAAATGTCCTGTCTACATCCATCCAGAAAGCAAACTGTGACGCATAGGAAACAGCGATACACAACCATGTAATGCCGCCATCTGTGACTGTCGAAACGCCCGGCGTATAACTTCCGCTAAATGGCGAACTTCCTGCCGCAGTGCCGCCCGCCACCGTCGTATTAAGCCAGATATAGCCCCCAGCAATCATTTTCATCTGGAAGGCATACGTGCCAGAATTTACCCGATTTAGGATAAGGTGCTTGAAAACTCCCTTTATGTGGTTTTTTACCAAGGAAGCCATAGTAGTACCAGCAGAAACCCCTAATGGGCTATCAGTAAGAAGCGTCTTATGTACAACTTGCTCAAGGCCGATATTGGTAAAATAGTACTCAGTTCCTCCATTTGGTGACTCTCTAAACATTCCTAGATAGGAACCCTGAGAATAATAATAAAGTTGCGCAGTGCCGTCGCTTATAACACCAGATGCCTGCCCAGTTGGTTTACTACTGCCCGTAGTCCCAGGAAACTTAACCTGATAAACATTACCATCTGTAGTTAATAATAATTCTCCGTAAGTGACCGAGGTGCCCGCTGACCAGTTAGTTGTAACGGTATTCATGTAAAATATTTCAGCGAAATTATCAATAGTTCCAGAAGTATCAAATGGACGAGCAGGTGTAGGATATGTATTACCAAAAAGCACCAGATTAACAATATTTCCTGACTGTGTTGTGATTTGCCAGACATGCAATTTATCTGCATGATGAGGAAGTGCGGGATAATTTATCGTTAATTGATTTTCAATCTTATAACTGCCATTATCATTACCCCAAACATCATAAACAGAATTGTCGTTTAATGTTAATTGTAGGGCAGGTAAGGTAACGCTAATCCCATTGATAACGGCAGTTACAGAGGGGAGCGTAAGAGCAAAACCAACAATTGGAAGTGTTGGAATTGTAGGCGTTGAAGTAATGAAACTATTCATCCCAGCATCAGTAAAATTAATTGCAGGGGATATATAGCCATTATTTCCAGCTACCGTGGTAAACCACATTTGCCATACTTGCGTAATACTCCCATCAGCATTAATCATTGGTGATCGGAGAGGTGGCGGGCTAATTGCAGTCATGAATTACCTGGCCTCGCATCAATCTTTGCATCAATCATCACCACCTTCACCGGGTCAGTGACTTTAACCTTGAATACACGATTACGAGCCATACCGCATTTATTCCAATATGCCCGCATTTTCGTTTCGCCTATTTTCCCCATCGAAGCCACGCGCTCACCGCTCCAAGTATGGCCGCCATCATTTGATTGTTGCATGATTATTTTTGGGTCACTGCCTTGCACACCTCCATCAAGACCAACTCCGGCCTCAATATCCACTTGAAAACGATTGTAAAATACCCTATTTAAATCATTATTGGGGGATGGTGGAGCAATACGAATGCGATGAATAGGATTTCCATTGTCCGTGTAATTATTATCATCGAACGTATATAATTGCCCTGTTTCATAATCACTCACTATTGATAATTGCCCATTATCACCGGTAGCTGATCCATAGAATTGCCCACGATGACGACTATAGGCTCCTGTCAACGGATTAAACCATTGGCGTTCATGCCATGAAGAGGTGGAGCCGTTGTAAACGAGTGTAGTAAGGGCATCAGGATTATTGAGTACATAAAACTCATGACCATCAATCTGATATACATAAGCGGCGGCATTGCTAAGATTTCCCCAGCTTCTTATAATTTTTTCAATTGCATGTGTTGAAACGCGGACCGGTGCATAGCCTGACATTTTATAAACAATGCCTTGGCCGCGTTCATCTTTGCTTAGCCACATGACTGTATTGTCAGCTTTCTTGACAGTCATGGGGGCAGCACATCCACATTCAATAAAAACCCCCTGAATTGGAGAAAATGGGAAAGTATTTGCACCAGTATCCCACCATATTTCCGCTGTTTTACTCCCAAATATATAAAGCTGACGATGAAGTGTGATAATTGCGACAATCAGATCGCTAGCACCTTCTTTGGTAGCAATATCAAGAGGGTTGATGGTTGCCCCATCATTTAATTGGGAAAGGAAAAAATCTCTACTTGCAGGTTTAGCGAATACAAAATAATTATCGATATAATCAACAACATTTGCCCCAAGAAAATTGCCACCACAAGGATTTAGAGAAAAAATACTACTGGCAAAATTATAAATATACTCGTTAGGACCATCAACAATGCATAGTTGCAGTCCATTATCAGACATCCCCACATAACCAGTTGAGGTAATGAGAGTGCCTATCGCACTGTAAGAACCATTGATGGCCACTAAATAAAGCGTATTTCCAGCCACCACAAATATATTACTAACTACAACCCAGACACCCCTAATCGGATATTTAGGAAGTAAACAAAATGGTGTTAGTCCTGGGGTGCCGCGCAAATACCATTTATTCTTTCCCTGTTGGCTTTCGACAATTTCGGGATAGAGATTTATACTGCGTTCGGCATCAACATTGATCGAGGATGATTGATAGCTAGGGCCAACAAATGGAAAATCCATATCATCTCCCTATCTGCCCGGTATAATAATTATACACTCCTTTATGCGGAAGCACGGCGCTATCGCATTTCATTAACTGCCCTCTCATGCGAGTGTTAATGCGTTTAATGTTGCCCATGCTAGAGCCAACAAGTATTAGAAGGTTTTGATCTTCCGGTTTACCATATAGCCTACCCATTTCAAGTTCCAAACTGTAACGCAAAGCTCTTTTATACCCTGGCGGCAATGCAAGCGTGGTATTTACACTCGTATTTTGGGCTATCCCTTCCCACATATAAAGTATCACGCTCTGAGTAGTGCTCGGAATCGGCCAGAAGCTGCAATTAATCAAAGGGAATTGATAATCAGGCCACATTACACTTGGTATGGGGGATGAAACACCTTTTACAATGATTTGCGACCATTGATCGTATGATACGAGTGGAAGCGGTAATTCTGTGCTGTTAGTGCTTGTATTTAGACTGACTGCCGCAACCTCTATACGTTCAGGACGTACTGCGATATTAAAATCACCACCGGGACCTAAGGTATAGGTTTGCTTCGTAGTAGGAAATGAAAATACATTACGCTGTACAGTATAAATCAATAGGCTCTGTGTATTCCAATCATCAATAATATCATTGAGTAATTGCAATGCATCATTCTCTTCGTCGGCTGATAGGATTTCATTTTGAGCAATAGCACCAACCTGCAGCGCAGTCATACGAATCAAATCCCTAACAGTGACGATAGAGGTTCCCATTATTTAGCCCGTTTTTCAACATTTGCAGCAGCAATAGCTTTCTGACTATTGATAGTTTTTTCTTTCAAAGTGGCAAAGCTGAAGCCGTGCGTCCTTTGCATCACCTGATCAGGACCAGGCGCAGTAATTATACCAAACGCTGCAGGGGTATCCTTCCATTCATCTGGAAAATTATCATGCAAGAATTGCTCCTCATCATGATTATTAATCATTACAGCATCGTGTGTTTTGTGATATTTGAACTTAGGAAATTCCGTTGATAAGGATTCAAATTCTTGTGGGAGTTGATATTTCGACATTGATTTCCTTCAGATAAAAGGGGAGCCTAAGCGACTCCCCAAAGTTAAATATTAAGTGTGTGAGAATGGAGTTGCAGCCGTACCAGTAGACTTTGTAAGAATGCTATTGATCTGCCATATACCCGCACCAATATCTTTAATACTGAGACGATCACCAACAAAACCACCAGTGGTTGTTCCATTAAGAGTAATAACGTCACTACCACCCGCGCCAGCCGTTGCAGGCCAACCCGTTAAAGTTCCGGTATCATTAGTAAGTGCTATACCTTGGAAAGCATCAGAAGATGCGCCAGTAACATCAGTTGTTAGAGTTATGGAGTTGCTTGTTACTGTAGTGCCAATTACGAAAATATAATCATTACCAGTGCCTGTACCAGCAGGAAGAGTAACGGCAATACCAGCAGCCCTATTAAGGGTAACAACCCTGCCAGCATGCAGTGCAGCTGTTACAGTCAAAGTTGAAGCTGTTGCGTTCACTACAGGAATGTTACCACCTACCGACTGAATAGCAGTTCCAGCAGGAACAAGACCAAGAGCGACAAGTTGAGCTGTCAGATCAACAGTACTTGCCTGCTGAACGATAGGACCGGTGCCATAAAAACCAATCTTATCACCAGTTGATTGCCCCATCTGAAAACCATCAGATGATTTAGGGGTTTGGGTTTCTGTCGATGGTGTTGAGACGGCAGGACCCGGATTTGTAGATGATGTAACGACTCCAAAAGTCATGATTTTAATCCTTTCATAGTATTTTTATGTAGAGGGAGAAGGTTATTACCTTCTCCCATAAGTGAGCTTAACCACGAATCTGACAAGCAAGCTCTTGATAGATTGCGGCCCAGCCGTAGAGCACATCAAGCCGAGTGATTGACCTAGACATGTTAATGTCATATGCCTTCACCATCAGGATTGAGAGGCCACTTTCATCATCACCAACTCGATTAGCAGCTTCTACGCCGCCTGGAATTGGTAAATCAGCACAACCAAGCGTAAATGCATCGCGGTGATATGCGAGGTTACACACGGTATTTAAACCTGTTGTACCAGACATGGTGATACCAGCAGATGCAGCCGGAAGAGCGCTCACGTTTTGATATTGTCCGGGGATTGTCGCACTAACTGGCCCAACAATAGCGGGAAGAATATTAATCGTT
>PLYJ01000037.1 GCA_003151745.1 Bacteroidota bacterium | reverse complement strand
AGAATTTTTAAGATCATGCATGAAACTAACAGGATTGCACTGACTCTGTTGAGATGATGTGCAGAATCAGAAGGATTGCGCATGGAATTGATGAGATTATATACGAACAGGATGCGGTTGTGCCAGATTCAATAAGATGATGTGAAAAATTAATAAGATTACGCATGAAATTAGTAAGGTTACGCATGAACTTTTCTTTTCGTGTCGAATACTGAAAAGATTATGCATTGAATTTATAAGGTTATGCATAAGCCTGGTGCGGCTTTACATGGTTTTTGCCTGAAAATGGCACACGGATGAAGCGGATTTAAACGGATTGTCACAGGTTTTATCTGTCTAAATTAGCCTTATCCGTGTCATCGGTATTCTATTAAAATCGCCATTCTAACTATTCATTACTTTTCTGAATATCTTAGCCGTCTTTTATAAATAAAAATGAATTCAACTACTTCTTATCCAAAAGAAAAAATAAAAATCCTTCTGCTCGAAGGAGTGCATGCTTCAGGCGTTGAGTTATAAAAGTTTCAACCACTACAAGAAACTGGAAAACAGTTAATGAATTAGCTGCTATAGCATGTTAGCGCCTTAGAACCGTACATTTATTTTTTAACTGCATAAATTGATTCAGGCGCCGGTGTGTTGTTGTTGAGTGGCTTTGCTTTAATAGTATTCTCACCGACCACAACCACCTCACGATGATGCCAGAACGGATGATGATAGCGGCGCTCACCCCGCACTTCAACGTAGCAGGAAGAAAAACTCATAATTACCAATGCTGCTATTATTATTATTGATGCTTTTTTCATAACATTATATATTTAATTACTTACTTAATTCAATATATAATGGAACAGACAAAAATTGTTCCAACAAAGGCATTGATAAAATTATGCAAACTTTGGGTAAAGATATTCCCATTTCTACATCCACCCCTCTGAATACAACCACCTTACAGTTAAGAATCTCTATAGCTAGCAAACTCCTTAGTGCCTGTCTGCATCATTTTTTTCATGTATTTCCGATGTATTATTATGCTTCACATCATTCGAACCGCGAATTTCAATTCTTGCGGCACGAGGATGATAAAACATACGATGACGACGGGCGGGGCCTTCGCCTTCCACATAACAAGAAGAAAATGCCATAACCGCTAATGCTGATACTACAAATGAAAGCTTTTTCATGATTTTTTAGATTAACTAATTTATACCTGCAAAGTTCGGCTACTTGAAGGGAGTGAGTGTTACATAACTCCGGATATAAGTTACATCATTCACACATTTGAAGAGGAGGTTTAAAGAAGCGGCTGCAGTTCAGAACCGGAAAAGTGTTAATAAATTGGCTGGTATTGCTGATTTGCTGCTGCGTTAAAAACTAATTGTTGGGAACAATCGCATAAACAATGTGAGCCTAACCTGCACCGGAATAGAAAATCACCTTGAGTTTATCCTATTTTAAAAACATAAATATACGGTTTACTTAAAGTCAAAATTTCCTGGCTAAACTATCTTAGGCATACCTCCTCATATTACACTTCTGACTTCAAGCTCTTAGCCTTTTTACTTCCTTCATACAATTCATATTTCAAAAAACGGCATTCCAATGCACCGTTAAAAAGCGGAATCTTTCTGGAGGGATGCAACCCGATGCGTTTGGCGGCATCCTTATTTGCTGTGAGTATCCATGCCGACCAGCCACGGAAGTTATTTTTCAGGTGATCACCTATTGCTTTATACAATGCTTCTATGTCTCCGTCATCCAACCGTCCTCCATAGGGCGGATTGATAATGACAGTTCCCTTTTCGCTTGCCGGTTTAAACTGGTGAAATGGCATTGCCTCCACCTCAATCACTCCTTCCATCCTGGCATTAATTACGTTCTGTCGTGCAATCTTGTTGGTGAAAGAAGAAATGTCGCAGCCGTAAATTCTGCAATCCGGCCTCCTTATTTCTTTGTCCTGTGCTTCATCCAATACTTCATTCCATAGATCATTGTCAAAGTCGGCCCACTTTTCAAAACCGAATTCACTGCGGAACATGCCGGGAGGAATGTTGCGCGCTATTAATCCTGCTTCTATCAGTATCGTTCCGCTTCCGCACATAAAGTCAACAAAATCTTCCTGGCCCTTCCATCCGCTCAACATAATCAAGCCTGCAGCCAATGCTTCGTTTACCGGAGCTTCGTTTGCTTCGTTGCGATAACCCCGCTTATGCAACGACTCCCCGCTGCTGTCCAATGAAAGCGTGCAAACATCCTCGCTGATATGCGCATTGATTCGCAATGTAGGATGCGCCGTGTCCACAAATGGCCTTTTGCCATACTTATTGCGGAATTGATCAACAATGGCATCCTTTATCTTTTGAGCTACAAACTGCGTGTGCGTAAAATAAGATTTGTTAGCAACTGCATCAATCGAGAAGGTATCATTCAATGAAAACAGCTCTTCCCAGTTTATCTTTTGCACCTCATCATATAGCTGCTGCTCATTCGCAGCAGGAAATGTTTTAAATGGTTTAAGAATCCTCAACGCTGTTCTGCACCATAAGTTCGCAGCATACATAAGCCTTTGGTCACCTTCGAACATAACTGCGCGTGTAGCCTTGACAGGATTAATTGCGCCGAGATTCTTTAATTCTTCAACCAGCAGGTCTTCTGCGCCGAAAAAAGTCTTTACAACCAGGTTGAACTTCTCTTTTGATTTATTCACAGAAGGCAAAGTTATACGTTATTAGTTATAAGAATGCATAAGTAAGCCGTATAACCTATAACAAAAAACTTATTTGACAAATAATGCTTTGCAGGTCGAATAAGGAGCGTAAATTTGTGCAGTTACTGATAAAGAAAGATCATTCGATTTGGATACACATTACAATTGGTTTGAAAGCTGGTTCAACTCTCCTTACTATCACGTGCTTTACAAGGAGCGCGACACGAAAGAAGCGGAGGCTTTCCTGGATACGCTTATTCGCTTTTTAAAGCCTCCCGCAGGCGCAAGCATTTTAGATGTTGCCTGCGGAAAAGGGAGACATGCCATGTATCTTAACAAGCTTGGATTTGACGTTACAGGCTTTGATCTTTCGCCTGAAAGCATTGCATTCGACAAGCGCTATGAAAATGATTACCTTGCTTTTTATCTTCACGATATGCGCGAAACATCCTGGGTGAACTGCTTTGATTATGTGTTCAACTTGTTTACAAGCTTTGGTTATTTTGAAAAGGAGCATGACAACGTAAAAACCATTAAAGCTAACAGCGCAGCGCTTAAAGAAGGCGGAACTTTAGTCCTGGATTTTATGAATGCAGACAAAGTAATGAGGCATCTTCCCTACGCAGAAACAAAGCTGGTGAATGGAATCTCATTCGACGTGAGAAAATATATCAAGGACGATTATATTGTGAAAGAGATTACATTCACGGATCAAGGCAAATCATTTCACTTCTTTGAGCAACTAACAATATTCCGGCTAAATGATTTTGAGAAATACTTTAAAGACAGCCATCTGACCATTCAACACATTTTCGGTGACTATGCTTTAAATACGTTTGATCTTCAAAAAAGCGAACGGCTTATTCTTATTGCCAAAAAAGAAAAACAATAACAGCTTTTGTTATTCTTCACGCAAAACAATCTTAATCCTTTTATTCTTTAACGAACCGTCCTACCCAGCTGACGTTTTCATTTGTCACCCGGATAAAATAAATTCCTGCAGACAGGTTTCTGATGTTGGTCGTTGCGTGCTCCTTACCGTTTGAAGAGGTGTTACCTGAAGACTCTATCCTTTCTTCCTGAATAATTTCGCCAAGAACATTGAAGACACTAACCACACTATGTCTTAAAAACAAATAGCCGTTAATTGTAAGCTGATCTGCAGCAGGGTTAGGCGAAATATATAGAATTGTTTTCCGAAAAGTTTCTGACAGCCTGCGGTGCATTGTAACCCACAGCAATGCTGCACCCATTCTCATTTGTTACCTTCACATTGTAATTGCCTCCATGAGCAATAACTAAAAATGTACCTGTTGCACCCTGAATAAGCGCAGTGTCAGCATACCACTGAAAGGCAGTATAGGACGGATCAAAACTGCAATATAAAGTATCGTTCGATTCAGTTACAGTGGGCGTCGGTGGTGCTGCAAGAACAGTGATAAAATGATTATAGGTCAATGTATCGCTCCCACTGCCGTTTGATACAGCTATGGTTACGTTAAAATCGCCTCCGTTGGCATAGCAAATGTTTTGCGGATTCTGAGCAGTGCTTGATGATGGCTCACCTCCCTGGAAAGTCCATAACCAGCTTGTCGGATTGTTGGTGCTTAGGTCAGTATAGTTAATGCAATTGTTTGCACAGAATGTAGAATCGCTGCTTAATAATCCTGCAACTGGAAGATTACACACCTGTACTGCAATATTTATTGTATCCGAAGCAAAAGAACCACAAGGAGAACTAACTCTAACCCAATACTTCCCCGTAGAATCAACACTTATAGTAGATGCAGTTTGTCCGCCCTGCTATAGATAGCTGGAGTATCCTCCACCCGGATTTAAAGTAATAAAACTTCCATTACAGATAGATGTATCTTTTCCAAGATTCACGCTGATGACACTCCCGGAATTAGAACAATTATAAGATGTTTTGGCAAGATTGTAAATGATGTTTTTCATCAAAGAGTCTGTTTCGGGGTGAATAGCGTAAGCATTAACCCAATCCTGATCAGAAGTTGTGATAACACGTCCGGATGAAGTTGGAACACAAAAGATACTACCAAAATAATTACCCTGGTATTGCAAAAACATTTCTACAGTCGCACATGGATTAATGCTTTGACCCCACCAGAAGTAAGGTAACGGCGAAGTTGTTGCAAAGTCCGTTGCAATGGAACCAAGAATATTCATGGGAGCAAGAGTGCCTTGCACAACTCCCGTCCATGTAAAAGATCCTCCAAGTGCATTAACAATGCTTTCATAGGCAACATTGCCTGGAAAAGTGGAATCATACTCGCTTTGCCGCCATTCAAAAGATACTGTTCTATAACGCCGGTGCGCGCAACAGTCAGGTTGGCATCCAGGGCAGATGAAATAATGAGAATGTCAGTAGTGGAAAGATTGCCACTCAGATCCAGTTTCGTAGCAGGATAGATAGTAGCAGCGTGACCCATACCATTGCACGTTTTATACCAAATTGAATCCATCGAATAACCGGGACTGGTTATAATAGTAACATTAAGGGCATTGCTTCTTAAAGAGATAAGAAGGGCAACTAAAAATGCGAAGAATATAATTTTTTTCATACGACAGGTTTAAATCCTTACAAAGGTAAGCAAAACGTATGGCATAAGGAAAAGGAGTTGCAAGACAGAAAAGCCTGTAGCCATCCAGCAAAAATAAATTCTCACATCCAACTATTTTTTGTTTCTTTGCACTGCAAACGGTTTCTCCCGATGACTATCGGGAGGATGAAAAGGGAATCACGTGTAAGTCGTGAACAGTTCCCGCTGCTGTAAGCTCCTCCCCGATACACATCGGGGAAAATGCTTTCGATGATTTAACCACTGCCCCGCATTTGAAAGGGATGGGAAGGATCGGAAGACGGAGCAAGTCAGAAGACCTGCCGTTAGTAAAATTATATCTGTCATGCTTTCGGGTAAAAAGCAAGAATAATGAAAACTACTATTTGTTTCATACGGAAGTTTCCCTTTAGCTATGCTGCTGCAAGCATCAGCCGGTCTATTCTATTATCTAAATCCAATTATTATATCACTAACAATTAAATCTAAATTAAAATGAAAAAGAAAATTACACTTACCGTTTTATCTCTGTTTATTGCAGTGTTTGCACTGCACGCTCAGAGCAACTATGTAAACAAAGTAATTGTTGTCAACGAAGGGCACTACGATTACAATAACTTTATTCAAACAGTTCCTGTTACTGTCGGCGCTTATGATCCTTCAACACGTATATACACCGTGTTTGATACCATTCAGAATGCGCAATTCGCATCGAATGTTATTGTTGATGGGGCCAACATCTATGTTGCTGCAGACAGTCAATTGGTGCGTTATGATGCGAACACCTATCAACGATTAGGGATTGCCATTGTCCCGGGAATGCGCAAACTGGCTGTTTGGAATAATCAATTGCTTATTACAAGGGGCCAGTACAATACAACGTATGATTCGTATTTCCAGGTGTATGATAAAATCACGCTCGGATTTATTTATAATTTACCTGTAGCAGCAGGACCTAAGTATTCCACAGAAGGACTTATTGTGAAAGGCGATACGGCTTATGTAGAAGTTAATAATGGATTCGCGTTTGAACCGCTGATCGGTTTAGTGGGTCGTGTCAACCTGGCAAGTCAAACTTACATGAATGAAATTGATCTGGGTGTTGGAGGAACGAACCCTGAAGGAATTTACAGCGACAATGACAACATATATACTGTAAACAATACAGATTACACCACATCAAGCGTCAGCAAATTGAATGTTTCTTCTCAATCCGTAAACACCGTTAATCTTGGAACTATCAGCGGCTGTGGCGCATCAGGCTTCATTCCGGGGTATGTTATGTACCAGGTGTCAGGAGGTAACCAGATGGGAAGGTTCAATACCTCCACCTTAACCGTGCAGGATTCACTCATGATTGATAGAAACATTTATGGCGAAGCAACGGATACCATTAACAATCTTATATATGTCGGGCAAACGGATTACGTTACTTACGGCAAAATATTTATCTATGATTTTAGCGCTGCTCTTAAAGACTCATTTGATGTAAGCGTTTCCCCCGGCGACATTGCTTTGGATGTCCGGTCTAAAGCCCTTGGCGTTAACGAACCGTTGCAAACACACACATTGAGCTGCTATCCAAACCCAACACATGATCAGTTGCTTGTTGTTTCCGGTAATAACAATAACGCCGGTGATACTTTTGTTCTAACGGATATTACAGGACGCGAGATCAATAGAATTAACACAAACCTCTCCGGTTTCTCTGTTGATATGCATACCTTCGGGGCTGGCATTTATATACTCTCATCACTGTCTGATCCCGTTGAGAAACTAAAAATTGTAAAACAATAATCTAATCCTTATATACTATGAATACGTCAAATCAAAATATAACCCGTGTTATTGTTATTGCAGGCATGATGCTTCTTGCAGCCTTCACACGTTTAATTCCTCACCCGGCAAACTTTACTGCCGTGCTGGCTATTGCATTGTTCGGAGGCGCTAAATTTAAAAAGCCTGCTCTTGCAATCCTTATTCCTTTAGTCGTCATGCTCCTCACCGATCTTACTTACTCCACCATACGGTACGGGAGCACGGATGTTATAGTCGGATTCTATTCGCTGATGCCTTTGGTATATAGCTGCATTGCCGTCACTTCCCTGATTGGAATATATATAAGTAAAAAGCAAAACATGGCTTTCATCTTTTTAGGATCAGTCGTGTCATCCACATTATTTTTTCTTGTCACCAATGCAGGAGTATGGTATCATAGCCTCCAGTATGCACAAAATGCGCAGGGATTAACAGCGTGTTATGCGGCGGGCATTCCCTTCTATGGCAACCAGCTATTGGGCGACCTTTTCTTCAATGCAGTATTGTTCGGAGCATTCTCTCTTGTTTCAAAAAGAGTACCTGTTCTAAAAGCTAATTTTGAAAGAAGGAAATAAAATCAGCTTAGGCAATTTTTCATAAATTAAACCCCTAAGGTGTTTCAAGCCCTTTTAGGGGTTTAATTTTAAATCCTTGCAAACAATAAACAAAATTTATATATTTGTAAAAACTATTCTTCTAAATCAGTACAGACCGGAATGAAAATTACAAACTATCTGATCCTTTTCTCTATTCTTGCTTTTACTATTATTTCCTGCAGTAAGAAAAGCGATCCCGCACCTATAGTTATTCAGCCTGCCCTGGGTTTAAGTTATGAAGGAGGAATTATTTTTTACCTTGACAATACAAGCAACCATGGTTTGATAGCTGCAACGGCAGATGCACCTTTCTCAACGGAATGGGGCTGCGAAGGAACTTTGTGCGGAGCGGCAGGAAGTTCAACAGGAACAGGCGCACAAAATACCAATGCAATTATAAACCTGTGCGATTCAACAGGGATTGCAGCACAGTTATGCAAAAGCTCGGCATCGGGCGGATACAATGACTGGTTCTTACCCTCCAAAGATGAATTGAATTTAATCTACACCAATCTCTATTCAAAATCACTCGGAGGTTTTGCAGCCAGCTTCTATTGGAGCTCTACAGAAAGCGATGCCAACAATGGATGGTACCAATTTTTGGGCAATGGCTTCCAGGACAAATATGGCAAAAGCTACCAGTTCCATGTTCGTCCTGTAAGAGCTTTTTAGCTTATCCCAAAGCACAAAAGATTATCTCCTGTAAGCAAACTTAGCTCTATATACGTACTGCTCTTCTGTTACCAGGTGAATGATATAATCGCCTTCGGCAAAATCAGTAATATCAATTTCAATGGGTTTTGAAGAATCATTGACCCGCCTGCTAAACAACTCTTCACCCTCCTCTGTGAAAATCTTAATGCCAAATAACTTTATGCTGTCACTGCCGGGGGTGATAATGAGTTTATTATTTGCAGTGTCAAGAGAAAGATAGAATCCTTCATTACCGGCTGAATCAGTTGTTCGCTCATAGTTAAGCGGGCTGGCATGGCTGTTCAGCTCTTGCCCGAATGAGGCAATCGTGATAAGCAGTAAAATACAGAAGGGAGTTGCGCGAAACATGTTTTATAAATAAATTAAGTGGAAGAAGTTTTTTAAAACAAGTTTCATCGAAACACTTTTGTTGTAACTCCGACGAGGTTTAAAACCTCGTCGGAGTTTGGCATTCACGCAACATGCTTTAATCGTTATCTTCTATTCAACGTAAAGCACCTGTAAGTTTTCCTTTGCAGAGCATTTTCATACTTTGACTTTTACTTGTAACAGAATTAATAACATTAACAGAAATGACTGAATCATTTAACCATGTATATCTCGCCACATCATACGTTGCATCTGATACTATATATGTAACATGACGATATAAATGATTTTTTTCAGTGCGATAAACATTGATATTATAAGCATTTTTATTGGTAACACGTTTAAGCACCCTATTCACCAATACATCTCTGTCTTTATGTGCTGTGGTCAACGTATCTGTTTCTCCGGTTTTGCGGCAATCCCTTATTTTAATTTCCTGTTGCGTTGATTGGAGAATGGAAAATGCAAGTGAAGCAACAATGGCAATTGACATAAATAATGTTTTCATAATATCCTTTTTGACAAGTTAGAAGTAGAGTTAGACGGGCTGCCTTTAAACACGCCCTCTCACAAAAAACACTGCCGCCCCAAGCACAAGAACAGAAAGAGTAATGAACGCCCATTGAGAAAGAGTAGGTACTAAAGTTGTAGGCGGACTAACCTCCAGCAGGTTAGTATTATATGGAGATGCGCCATTTGTTCCTATAAAATCAAGCTCCTTAGTGTAGGCAGAGGTGACTGGGTTGAACTGAAATAAAACACCCTTATTATTCGTTCCTCCAGCTTCCGTCATTCCATAAAGGTTTCCGTCAGATGCCTGCATTAAGGAGCCTAACGGATCTGCCCCATTTACTCCTGTAAAATCAAACTTCTCGGTATATGTGGAGGTGGAGGGATTGAACTGAAATAAATTACCCTCACTATTCGTTCCTCCTTGATAAGTCATTCCATAAAGGTTATCGTCTGATGCTTGGATTAAGGAGCCCGAAGGAAATGCCCCGTTTACAACAGTAAAATCAAGCTTCTTGGTATAAGTTGAGGTGGAGGGATTATACTGAAATAAAACTCCCACGCCACTCGTACCTCCCGCATAAGTCATTCCATATAGGTTTCCGTCCGATGCCTGGACCAAGGAGCCAAAGGGAAATTGCCCGTTTGCTCCTGTAAAATCTATCTTTTTAATATATGCGGAAGTGGAAGGATTATACTGAAATATAATACCCGCATTATTGACTCCTCCATTTGAAGTCATTCCATATATATTTTGTGCGACAACAAAAGTTGGAAGGGTGAGGATTGCAAATAGCAAAAGGGATGTTGCTATAATTAAGGTTTTAGTTTTCATTGTTTTTTCTGTACTAAAGTTTAAGACTCCCTTCTCTTTTCTTCTTGTTTATTAATTCATAGCAAATATACAATTATGACTGTGTTAAACAATCTTTCTGAAAATATATTTATGAATATAAAACCAAAACCAAGGGGTTGGTAAAAATAAATAAGCCGTTAAAAAGCTGTGTAAGGCAGCTCATGTTTCTCCTAAACAGATGATGGAAGCTCCCTTTTTAATGATTTCTATCAGGCAAACCTATTTTCGAACCTCACTTAAATCACAAAACCCTCATTTTAACACAAATTTTCAACATTTCAGGTGCTGGTTATCCTTATCGGCCTGCCCGTTATCCTTATCGGGCTACTCGTTAACCTTATCGGCCTGCTCGTTAACCTTAACCGGCTTGCCGATAAGGTTAATGAGATGCCGGTGTGTACATACTTCAAGGCCGATAATACATTCCTTCAACCCGTTTTAGCTCATTTTTTAAAGAAATGCATATACCAATCGCAGGTAATAATTGAACTTTTTTAAATATAAATACAACCGTTATTTATATATGATCCGTTAAAATAAATAAACCAATACACAAAAGCATATATGCCTTACCGAATAATCCTTTCAGGTTAATTGAATCTAATGATCCTCATTTAATTAAAAATGAACCTGCACCAATAAGAAAATAACTATTCCTGGATATTGTCTAATCCTTCGGTGTTCACTTTCGTGTTCTTCCGTTTAAATAAAGAAACATCAAACTTGCCAAAACGATAGCTGAAGTTGAGGCGGAAGAACTGCGGGTCGCGGGTGCGCGTGGTGTTTTGAATAAAGAACGGAGAGGTGGAATAGATCTGCGTTTCCCTTGTTTTGAAAATGTCTGAACAGTTTAAAGTGAGCGAGGCCGCTTTGTTTTTCCAAAACTCATACTTCAAAGCGCCGTCAACACCATACGTTGGTTTCTGGTATCCCTGCAAGGTGGATTGCGAACCGCCGCCGCCAAACATCTGCCCTCCTCCGCTTTGGCTTATAGGGAGCGCTGTCTGCGACTGGTAATTGCCGATGAGCTGCAGGCTGAAATTTTTAGGCAGCTTGAAAGTGCCGTTCAGCTTGCCGAACCAGCTGAATTGATTATTGGTTAAACCGTTTTGCAGGTTGGTGCCGTTAATAGTGGAGTTGTAGAAGTTGACATTGCTGACCAGCGTAAACCATTTTGTGATGGTGTTCGATCCCGTCAGCTCAAGACCATAAGCAGTGGCTGAGTTTGCATTTTCATACGTGTTGATAATTGTTTTACTGTCTCTGCCGGGAAGGAGGCTGTCAATCTGGAAGCGAGAGATGAGGTCGGTGGTATTTCTATACCAGAGCGAAACAAGAACATTATTTGCGCGGTCGAAATTACGGAGATAGGAAAGCTCGAATGAGTTGGTGAACTCCGGCTTCAAATTTGGGTTGCCGCTGCTGAGGTTAAGCGAATCGCTATAGTCAATAAATGGAATGAGCTGGCGAAAGTTGGGGCGGTTCACCCTGCGCGAAAAGCTTACCTGCAAATCGCTTTTGTCGCTGAGGTTGTAGGTAGCGTTGCCGCTTGGGAAAACGCTTAAGGGATATTGATTTTGAAAAGTCTGGTTTGAATCCAAAAGCTCGCCGTTATATTGCGAGCTTTCAGCGCGTATGCCCACCTGGTAGCTGAACTTCTTTACCTTTTGACTGAACGTTACATAGCCTGCATATACCTTGTCAGTGAAACTATAATCAACCTTTTGGCCGGGCAATTGAAATTCATCGGAAACTGAATCAATGAAGCTATTGCTATGGCTTATAAAGCTTCTGATGGCTGCCCGTACACCGGTTTCAATCTTCATGTTCTCCCCTATCGGATTTACATAATCCGATTGCACAGTAAAAAACTTGTTGGTGCCGCTTTGAACTTGATTGTTTACAATTTGATTCCCGATGGCATTACCCGCCGCATCGTGATACTGCGTATCAAAAAGGCCGGTGCCTGTATATGCGCTGCCGTTGTAATTAAAATCAGCGGTTAGCTCCTTTCCTGCTTTTGGGAAGATGTGCTTGTATTGCAATGCTCCGCCGGGATTATTGAAAGTTCTCTTTGAATTGGAATTCCTCGTGTAGAAAGAGGAAGAAGCAATTTGCCCTGATGGTGAAAGCGTATCCGTTCGTTCGTTAAGCACATCCGTTGGCGAAAAGGAACCGGTAGGATAGCTGCCCGAAATGGTGATGGTGTTGCGGTTATCTAAAAACCAATCGAAGCCTCCGCGCACAAAAGCAAAATAGCCGATGGATATAGGATTGTCTGTTTGAGTTACGTTAGTGAGCGGGCTGCCAAAAAGGTTTTCTCTGTCAATTTCACCGGTCATGATAGATTTACGCTGGTTATAGGTAGCGCTTAAAAAAACATTGATCTTGCCTTGTCTTGAGCTGATGTCTCCTCCAACGTTTACTTTACCTCTCATATCCACGCCTGCTCTCAGGTTTCCGTTGTAACCAACCTTGCGGGCTTTCTTCATTACAATATTTAGGATGCCTCCCCCTCCTCCTGAGGCATCATACTTAGCTGAAGGGTTGGTGATAAGCTCAACGCTTTCAATGCCATCAGCAGGAATCTGGTCAAGCGTAAGTGTAGTTGGCTTTCCGTCAACAAATATTTGAGGAGCAGCATTCCGCATTGTTACATTTCCATCTATATCAACGTTTACGGAGGGAACATTCTTTAAAACATCTTCCGCTGTTCCGCCTGCTGTGGTGATGTTTTTCTCTACATTAAAAACTTTCTTATCAAACTTCAATTCCATGACAGGCGCGGAGCCATCAATGACAACGGCTTTCAGCATGTCAGCGCTGGTGGAAAGCTTTATATTGCCAAGGTCCTTATCCACAGCGTTGATCATTCCGCTCACGTCTTTGTTTTTCGATTGCGCCTGATCCATCATCTTGTTCATGTCAAAGTTGAAAGCAATCTTTTCCTGAAAATCGTTGTACCCGATGAAGGTCACTTTCAAAGTGAATTTACCAAGCACAGCCAAGCCTTCAAAGCTAAAATCACCGTTGGACTGTGTAATCATGCCCGTAATCAAATTAGGTTTCATCTGCTTTGTTACAGAATCCTTTTTATCAGCCCACAGCTGCACGGAAGCAAATTCAACAGGCTTGCCCGTGAGGCTGTCAAGCACTTTGCCATAGAAATGACCTGCATTCATCATAGGGTTGCTTCCAAAACCACCTTTACCACCCGGAAACTGTGCGGAAGCAAAATGCGAAAAGAAAAGAAAGCAGAGAAGAAAGAGAGAAAAGTTTTTCACTTAGTTGAATGTATATAATCTGTTAGTCGTTTATAGAAGAGTAATATTTTATATTGAAACAGGAAGGGACAAGCTTCGACTTCCCGCGCGCGCAAAATTAAAGTTTAATTTAAAGACACAGCAAATCCTGAGCGCATTCGACCTTGCCAAAAGAACATAGTTTAATTTTTTCAACTAAATTCAGTTGTTCTCAGTGTTAAAGTTTCTTTAAAAAATTGCTACATATCCTTAATTGCCCTGAATGAATTTAAAATAGCGATCATCAGCCGAATTGCCATTGTCTGTTTTGATCGTTTTGCTATCCACAATTTTCATGTTAGGCTTGCCAAGGCAATTGGGCTTTTCAGATAAGATATCAAAGCACAGACCTCCTGTGATCTTTTGATATTTATAAGCGGTTAACTTGAATTTATTGTAAACCTTGTAAACATTAGCCGGGTCGTCTGCCATGTTTTCTTTAATCTTATTAAGATTCTCTTCAGATAAAACGGAATGAAATATATCCTGCATATTGAGTATTGAATCCTTGTCTTTCAAATCCTTGTAATGACAAAATAACAAAGTGCCGTCAGCAAAAAACCGGTAATAAGCAGGAGCAGGATTGTCTATGCTGCCATCTTTAAATTCCCATTCTTTACATTCATAGATGCCATCAAACTTTACTGCAGCAGGTTTGTTTACAGTTTGTGAAGTTTGCGCAGCTGCAAAGTGAGAAGAAGCAATCAGTACCAATAAATAGATTTTAGTTTTCACTCTTAAGAAATTAAGTTTCAAACAATGATACTTCAAAGATGCGAAAACATTTTCAGTTAACTTTAAACTTCCCTTCTTACCTTCGCTCGCGTGAATAAAAAAGAGAAACCGATCATACTTGTTACCAATGATGACGGCATTACCGCGCCCGGCCTTCATGCATTAATGGAAACGATGATGGAGCTGGGTGAAGTAGTCGTTGTAGCACCTGATAGTCCGCAAAGCGGCATGGGTCATGCCATTACGATTAATAACCCGTTGCGATTAGACCAAGTGGAAATACACAGCGGCATCATGGGATGGCAGTGCTCAGGCACACCGGTGGATTGTGTGAAGATTGCCATTGACAAAATACTTCACCGCAAACCTGATCTTTGCGTAAGCGGCATCAACCATGGCAGCAACTCTTCTATCAACGTTATTTATTCAGGCACCATGAGCGCGGCTATGGAGGGAGCCATTGAAGGAATCCCATCAGTTGGCTTTTCGCTGCTTGATTATTCACACCAGGCGGACTTGAGTGCTGCCAGGCATTATGTTAAAATAGTTGCAGAAAACATTCTTCGTGATGGTTTGCCTCAAGGTTCTTTACTTAATGTAAACATACCCAAGCTTTCGCTTAAAGATATTAAAGGCGTGAAAATATGCAGACAGGCAATGGCTAAATGGGAGGAGGAATTTGACGAACGCCTGGATCCCAATAAGCGCAAGTATTTCTGGCTGACAGGAAAGTTTCAGAACTATGACAAAGGAGAGGATACCGATGTGTGGGCATTGAAAAACGGATATATTTCTGTTGTTCCTGTTCAATTTGATTTTACCGCTCATCATGCCATTCCTTTTCTCAATAACTGGAAATTCTAAAAACTTGATTAAGGTCTAAAATAAAAAGAGCCGCAGATTCGTTGATTTGCCTTCGTAAAAGGATCTTTAATCTGCGAATCTGCGGCTCCTTTTCAATCTCCTATGATAAAGAAATTTCTTTACCGCGATTCATTATGGTTTGGTGTAGCTGTTGGCACTGCAATACCTCTCATCGCCTACTTTATTATCTATCATCTGAATGACTATGCGCTAACCTATTTTAATAAAGTGCAAATTCTTACAATCACAACCATGCAGCTCGTTGCCATGTGTGCCAATATCATTTTGTTCCGTCTATATATGTTGAAATGGGATAAGGAACAGTCAGGCAAGGGCATGTTGCTTGCAACTTTCGCGCTTGCCTTTGTTTATATATTTCTGCACCGCCAGCAAATTCTTTAAATGAAATATTACATCATAGCAGGGGAAGCATCCGGCGATTTACATGCTGCCAATCTCATGAAGGAATTGAAGAGGTTGGATAGTGATGCACAGTTTCGCTGTTGGGGTGGTGATAAAATGCAGCAACAAGGCGCAACATTGGTGAAGCACTACCGCGAGCTCGCTTTCATGGGTTTCACGGAAGTAATAATGAACCTTCGCACCATTCTCCGGAATATTGAGTTCTGCAAGAAAGACATTCTCAGTTATCAACCGGATGTTGTAATACTTGTTGATTATCCCGGCTTTAATCTTCGCATTGCCGAGTTTGCAAAAACAAAAGGGCTGAAGGTGTTTTATTATATATCACCGCAAGTGTGGGCGTGGAAAGAATCGCGTGTGCAAAAGATAAAGCACTTTGTTGACAGGATGTTCGTGATCCTTCCTTTTGAAAAAGACTTTTATAAGAAGCATGATTATGAAGTAGACTTTGTCGGGCATCCCTTGCTTGATGCCATTGAATCAGAGAAAGACAAGCACGTTGATAAAAATGCGTGGTTAAAGAAAAATAATCTTAAAGAGAAACCCGTTATAGCATTATTGCCAGGCAGCAGAAGACAGGAAATTACCGTGATGCTGCCATTGATGCTTTCTGTAAGCGATGAATTTAAAGATCATCAGTTTGTAATAGCCGCTGCGCCATCATTACCGGAATCGTTTTATAAAGAGCTTATAGGAGATAGAAATGTTTCCGTTTCTCTCGTCTTTAACCAAACGTATGAATTACTCATGCACGCCGATGCAGTTTTAGTTACGTCTGGTACAGCAACATTGGAGACTGCCTTATTTGAAGTGCCTGAAGTTGTTTGTTACAAGGGTGGAAAGATTTCCTTTTTCATTGCACGCTCGCTGGTGAATGTAAAATACATTTCGCTTGTCAATCTCATTATGGATAAAGAGTTGGTGAAGGAACTGATACAGGGAGAACTGACAACAAAGAATATTTCGGAAGAGTTGAAGAAAATAGTTTATGACGGAAAGAGAAGAAGTGAAATGAAAGCCAACTTTAAATTATTGAAAGAAAAGCTTGGAGGAAAAGGCGCCTCTGCCCGCACTGCATCATTAATGTTTGAAGCATTAACGAAAAACAATACGTGAAATCAACAATAAGACATTTTGTATTTGTCTATATAAGTGTTTGTCTCTCCTTATGCGCGAATGCAAGGAATATGCGTGTGCAGGTGCAGTCAAACAAGATGATTTCAACGGTTTCCTTTACTGCTGTTGGTTGCAGCTACATTGTTTATTCAGGCAAAAAGAAAATACTCACCGTAAAGCAGAACGAATCGGTCAAGATTCGTTCTGTTGAGGACTTTATCAATCTTTCATCTTCGAGAAAGAAATATGGCAGATTCACTAAGCTGAAGTTCGCAGGCAAGAACAACAACGCAAGCTTTCTTCTCAAGGTAACAGACACTGCCTCTGAAGGAATTTCTTATTATGATCATCTTCAAATAACTGCGAAAGAACAATCTCTTCGGTTTATTAATGTCATTGATCTTGAAAAATATGTAGAAGGAACCGTTGCTGCAGAGGGAGGAAATAATGCTGCTGCTGAGTTTTACAAGGTGCAATCCATCATTTGCAGAACGTATGCCTTAGGTCATTTAAAACGCCACGCCGATGAGGGTTTTAATCTCTGCGACCAGGTGCATTGCCAGGCGTATAATGGTATTTGGATGAATAACAGAACGCTAAACGATGCAGTGATTGCAACTAAGAACAAGATCATCGTTGACAGCATATTGGAAATAATCATTGCAGCCTATCACAGCAATTGCGGAGGGCAGACTGCTGCTGCAGAAGATGTATGGAGCAAGCCTCTCCCCTATCTTCAATCTGTACAAGACCCTTTCTGTTGCAATGGCTTACATGCTGTATGGGAGCAAAAAATTTCTTTGACCGATTGGCTTGACTATTTGAAAAAGAAAAATCTTTTATCTGCTTTTACCGATGTTGCTATCATCTGCGACACCACATTTTGTTGTTTTCCTGTTAAAAGAAAAGCGTTATTTTCTCTTGCGAATTCTGCTCTTGCTATGCGAACGATAAGGGATGACTGGAAATTCAAATCAGCGTACTTCACCATCAATCAAGTTGGCGATACGCTTATTTTTAACGGAAGAGGATA
This sequence comes from Bacteroidota bacterium, assembly GCA_003151745.1. Classification (GTDB taxonomy): domain Bacteria; phylum Bacteroidota; class Bacteroidia; order AKYH767-A; family 2013-40CM-41-45; genus PALSA-967. The sequence goes on along the minus strand of PLYJ01000037.1, from coordinate 3,228 downwards.
TGGTCATGGTGTAGGACTTTGTCAGGAAGGAGTTATGCAAATGGCGAAGCTGGGATATTCATTCGAAGATATTATTAATTTCTACTACAGAAATGTCTCTATCGTTGATGCCGACTTGTTTAGTTTTTTGAACCTTGGGTTCAAGTAGTCAGCTAAGATTTTTTTATTTGCTATAAATAATCTATTTTTCGATTCCCATTTCATGTAAATGAACATCTGGAATCAGGCACCATTATTCAAAGCATTAATCCCTTTCGTGCTTGGCATTCTTAGTGCTGTATATATCGGCTTTGCTGCTCCTATTTATGTGCTGTTTGCAAGCGTTCCTTTTTTGATTTGGTTATCATTACAAATACTTTTTCCCGATAAGTTTCTAAGCTATAGCAACCGCTGGACGACAGGCGTTTGCATTTACCTTCTTCTTTATTGCTGCGGATATGCATTAAGCAATGTTCGTTCAGAAATAAATGACAACAGGCATTTCAGCAAGATTGAAAATGCAGAAACATTTATCGGTCTTGTGGATGAAGCCCCCGTTACAAAGGAAAAGAGCTATAAAACCACCCTCGAAATTACTGCCGTCAATGAAAATGGAAAGTGGAGAAAGACTGTTGGGAAATGCCTCACTTACTTCAAAAAGGATTCTTTGGGTAAAACAATAAAGTACGGTGATGAGATTATGTTTACTTCCACACCAACAGAAGTTGCTCCACCTCCTAATCCGTCGCAATTCAATTACAAATGTTTTCTTTCCTATCGTAACATATATCACCAGGTTTATCTCAAACAGGAAGGTTGGAAACTGATTGACAGTCATAAAGGAAATTCAATAGTAGAAGCATCTCTTAACCTCAGAGCTAAACTGCTCGGAGTTTTCAAAGAAAACAAAATAGAAGGACAAGACTTTGCTGTGCTGTCTGCAACAATGCTTGGCGACGAAGATGAGGTTGACCAGGATACTTACAATGCGTTCAATGCTTCGGGCGCGTTGCATGTGATGGCAGTTTCCGGTTTGCATGTTGGCATTGTTTTTATTGTTTTAAATAAGCTTTTATTCTTTCTCAATAGAAAACGATCAACGCGAATTATCAAATCAATCATTCTCCTTCTTTTACTAGGTGGTTTCGCACTGCTTACCGGGTTGTCTCCACGCGTTCTTCGTGCAGTACTTATGATCAGCCTCATCGTTTTAGGAAGTTCAATCGCAAGGCAAAAGAACTCAGTCAACAATATTGCAGCTTCCGCATTTATTTTATTTTCTTTTAACCCTTTCTTTTTAATGGAAGTTGGATTCCAGTTCTCCTATCTCGCAGTAATCGGAATTATTTTTCTTTATCAAAAAATAAATAATTGGTTTTATTTGAAGAACAGGCTGCTTCGCGAAATGTGGAGCATTGCAAGCATATCAATCGCTGCACAATTGGCTACTTTTCCGCTGGCGCTTTTTTATTACCATCAGTTTCCAAATTATTTTCTCCTTTCCAATATTATAATCATTCCCCATTCAATATTCATTATATATGGTGGCATTGCACTGCTTGCATTTTCAAAATGGACTGTTGGTGCATTATTCATTGGCAGGATTGTCGGATGGTGTGTTCACGCCCTCAATTGGATGGTGTTGTGGATAGAACATCTTCCTTATGCGCAGGTTGACAGAATCTCAGTTTCAGTCCTCGAAACATGCCTTATATACACAGTCATTCTTCTTATCATCTTTTTCTTCTTTAGGAAGCAACAGAGATTTTTGCTTGCATCCATTGCTGTCTTCAGCGTACTTCTCATCATTAAAATAGTTCAAACGATTGAAATAAGAGGGCAAAAGCAATTAATTGTTTTTGATGTTCCTAAAGTTTCTGCTATTAATTTTATTGAAGGGAAGAAAAGCGTTTTCCTTGCAGATAGTTCACTCACTAATAATGAAAGCAGCATGGCCTTCAATGTGCGCCATTATTGGTGGGACAGAGAAATTGCTGATGAAGTTCTTCTTAATAAGGAAAGCGCAGAATCAAACATGGAGGATGCAACCTTGCTGAAACAATCCAATTTCATTCAGTTTCATGATAAGAGAATTGTTGTGATTAACGATAGAGAATTTCTAAATCACGCCCCTCAAAATAAAATAAAGGTGGACTACATCATTATCAGTAAGAATCCGAAAGTGAAGATTGCAGAATTGCTTAATGCATTTGATGTTCAGCAAATCATTTTCGATTCGTCCAACTCATTGTATCGTTGCAGCAAGTGGGAAGAAGATTGCAAAAACGCCGGAATCAGATACTTTACAGTTCCAAGGCAGGGCGCTTTCATCATTAATGTCTGATGCGAATTAAGAGCTAAGCTTGCCTGGGGTTCTTTGCGAAAAACGTAGCGGCCTTTGCGTGGGAAGGTTTTTCCCGCAAAGGGCGAAAACAGGGAAAACGCAAAGAAAAAGTGAAAGGCCTTAGATAGCTCCCTCATTGCTCAAAACGCCTCAAAATCATCACTCAATCACGCTTTGATTGTTATGCATCTCGTCGTGATTGTCATGAATCTCATTGAGATTGTTATGCATCTCGTTAAGATTGTGATGCATCTCGTTAAGGTTGTTATGCATCTCGTCGTAATTGTTATGCATTTCGTTAAGGTTGTTATGAATCTCGTCGTGATTGCTATGCATCTTGTCATGATTCATAACGATTTTTGCTTGTGTTTTAGTAAAACTTGCGTTTTTATTACAAAAAACGGTAATGTTGCTTATAAAAGAGGAGCGGGTTGAGGGGTTAAGATGTAAAATGGCAAGGTTCGTTAAGTGTTAGATAAATGAGTCAAAATGCAGCATCTAACCTCTTCGAATTTCAAACTTTTCGAGGATTATTTTCACTTATTGGTTGCGTTAATCCGTCATACGGGTGTCGGATTAGCGAATATTTTAGTAGGTTTGTTTCGTTAATCAATGTTATGCGAAACCCGTTGGCGACATTACAGTAGATTGAAGCAGTAAAGAAATGAAGAATTGAAATCTATGCTAATAAAAATAACAGACAAATTAAATAATCAAATGGAGCGTGATGTTATGTTCCATTCATTAGACATCTTTCCTAAATAACTTAAACTTATGCTAAATTTGGCATTGTTAATTTAATATAGTTAAATCGTTGTTCCATTTAGACATTAACAATTTTACAGAAAGCAATAACATATACAATGCTTTAGTGTAACATTTGTGGATTCAAGTATCAAGTGCGA
>PLYJ01000100.1 GCA_003151745.1 Bacteroidota bacterium | reverse complement strand
GAAAGCTTGCAAATGGATTGCAATTGTTTGGAGCTCATCTGGGCGTTGCAATATATACCTTCATCCACGGAAAACCGTTTTGATTGTATTTCGCGCGCTGCAACCACGCGGTCGCGCACGGCTTCACTTTTTTCAGCAAGATGCTCGGAAGTAAGCTCTTTGAAAGGAACAGGTGTAACTTCCAGGTGAATATCAATGCGGTCGAGTAGGGGGCCGGAGACTTTGTTCAGGTATTTCTGCACCACGCCGGGAGCGCATACGCAATCTTTTTCCGGATGGTTGTAATAACCGCATGGGCAGGGATTCATAGCTGACACGAGCATGAAGCTGGCAGGATATTCCACAGAAAACTTTGCACGTGAAATGGTTACTCGTCTTTCTTCCAGCGGCTGCCGCATCACTTCAAGAACGGTGCGCTTAAATTCCGGCAGCTCATCCAAAAACAAAACGCCATTATGCGCCAAAGAAATTTCACCGGGCTGAGGTACTCCGCCGCCACCTACCAAAGCTACATCACTGATGGTATGATGCGGCGAACGAAATGGGCGAACAGAAACTAATCCCTGGTCTTGTTTTGTTTTTCCTGCCACGGAATGAATTTTCGTTGTCTCGAGCGCTTCATGCAAAGAGAGAGGGGGAAGAATGGAGGGAAGACGTTTTGCAAGCATGGACTTTCCCGCGCCGGGTGGACCGATGAGAATTACGTTATGTCCTCCTGCGGCAGCAACTTCCAAAGCTCGCTTGATATTCTCCTGTCCTTTTACATCTGAAAAATCAAATTCGCTTTTGCTCTGGCTTTTTAGAAATTCCTCGCGCGTGTTTACGATTGTGGCATCTAACTTTTTATCACCGTTCAGAAAGCCCACGACTTCTGTTATGTTTTCCACTCCATACACTTCAAGATCGCTGACAATGGCAGCTTCCCGTGCATTTTGTTTTGGAAGAATGCATCCTTTAAATCCTTCCTTGCGCGCCTGAATAGCAATTGGCAGAACACCTTTGATTGGCTGTAAACCACCATCGAGAGAAAGTTCGCCCATGATGATGTACTTGCCGATTTCGTTCTCTTTCACCTGGTTACCGGCTGCCAGTATGCCAATGGCAATGGTGAGGTCATAGGCAGAACCTTCTTTGCGAATGTCAGCAGGCGCCATATTTACAACAATCTCATGCCGCGGATATTTTAAGCCGCTGTTGTTGATGGCTGCTACGATGCGCTTATGACTTTCCTTTACGGCATTATCGGGCAAGCCGACTAGAAAAAAGTTAATGCCCTTTGACACGTTAGTCTCCACCGTAATGGTGGTGGCGTTTATCCCAAAAACAGCGCTGCCGTAAGTCTTAACTAACTTGCTTATTGTTTTTTCTTTAGGCTCTGCAGCTTGCGGTTCAATATTCATTGAGTAAGTGTTTCCACTAATTGAATCAGCGAATGTATTACTTTGATATGAATTTCCTGTGCGCGGTCGGCATAGTCTGATTGAGGAGCGCGGATTTCCACATCACACAGGCTTGCCATCTTACCGCCGTCGTTGCCGGTAAGGCCTATCACTTTCATGCTTTTTAATTTCGCCGCATGTGCTGCATTAACCACATTCTCCGAATTGCCGCTTGTGCTGATGGCAAGCAGCACATCACCTTTGCTACCAACTGCTTCGACAAATCGTGAAAAAACTTTTTCAAATCCATAATCATTAGCAGTGCAGGAAATATAAGAAGGATCGCTGATGGCGATAGCAGCAAAAGGTTTTCTATCATTACGAAACTTACCTGCCAGCTCTTCGGCAAAGTGCATGGCATCGCACATGCTTCCTCCGTTGCCACAGGAAATCACTTTGTTGCCTGATTGAAAAGCGTTAACAAGAATTTTTCCGGCTGCCTCAATGTTATTAATAGTTGTATCATCCTTGCTGAATGATTCCAGCATTTTCAAGGCTTCTGAAAAATTTTGTTTTATAATGTTTTTGTTTTCCATAGATAATTATCCGGGGGAAGATTCCGCCCGAAGGCAACTGTTCCGTCGTGCGGGTAAAAGTAGTAAATGCCTAATATCTACGATCTCAATCTTATCAAACCAAGCTTTACTATGTTTTTTATATTTTGAACAACTAGTTCCTTTGACCAATTGAATAGATTGTCATTCCACCTTTGCGGATGAAAGGTCATCATGATTTTATCAGGAAGTTTGTTTTTCTGTGCGGCTTCAATAATTTGTTGTGTAGTATGAAAAGACAAATTAAAGGATGAATTCACTTTATCACGGACACTCACCTTATCGCCATCCCATCGCCTGCCTGTATCTGTGATATAGAACACTTCGCGGAAGTCAACGTCAAAGTAAGGCTCTCCGATAATTTGATAATCTCTGTAGTTATAGTGTTTCCACAAATCTTTTGAATCGTATTTAGACATGGGACTGCCGTGCATACATATAGTTACAACGGGCGCTAACTTTCTTAGCTTATTAAGATTACTCTCAAAGTCCTTAATTCCTTTTTCTAAGTTCCCGTCACAGGTTGTCAAACATTCATAGTGGTAACCAATTTCATGACCGAGGGAAGCAATTTCTTTAATGACAGCCTCGTCCCAGCTTTCAGGAACAGCACGGAAATAATAAACTCCTTTAATGTTCTGGTTGGCTTGTATCCTGGCAAATGCAAGCGAATTGGCTGGCATCAGGTCAACATCATGACGTAAGATGATGCTCCTGGCTTTTGGTGCTTTCAGGAACTCTTCAAATGTTTGAAAAGAATAGTCCTGATCAATAAGTGATCGAAGCAATTCATTATATTTCTTAACTGTAAAATCCATTACCTGAAATTATATTGATAATCGGGATTTTGTTTCATAATTTTTTTGCTTTGAGGATAGTTCTCTACAAACCAAACCATAAAGGCAGTTAAATCTATTTTATCAGATAACATCTTTCTCCTTTTGGCTTGAAATTCTTCTTTAATATCCGGCAACGCAAGGATGCTGTCAATTTTTTTATACAGACCTTCCGGATCTGATGATTTTATACCGGTTGTTAATTCATATTTATGTTCCAATTCTTCAAGCACGGAGATTTTTCCCACAAAATCATTAAATCGTATCGATGGTGTTCCCAGCATAGCTGCTTCTATAGCCATGCTCTGGCTGTCGCCCATATAAATACTTGCGAAGGCTAAAAAATGATGCATGTCACTTGGGTTAATCTTAATTTTAAAATGTTCAAATTGCGGATCTAACTTGCCTTCTGCTGATATGTATATATCTCCATGCTTCTCCAGCTTCGCTATCAGTTTAATTAAAATTTCGGAACTTATTCCTTTTACTCCAATGTCATGGTAAGCGTTAAGTTCTGATAAACGGATGATAAAATACGGCTTGTCAACGGGTAAATATTTTGCAATAATGTTCCTGTCCGGAGTAAAATAATTTGGATGCAGATAGGCCAGCTTTTGATAGCCATTATATTTTATGGACCCTTTATCCCATATTGAATTGTAACAAACCTGCGGCGTAATTATTTCAGAAAAAAAAGGATAACAAGTCAGGGCAACAAGAAATATAGGTAGATTGAGATTTGCATCATCTTCTGCCAGGAAGATTGAGGGAATGCCTTTCTTCCTCGTAATTACACTTAACTCAGCAGCAGTACCAACCGTTATATCAGGCAAAAATTCATCAACAATCTTCATCAATTCCTTTGTCTTTATGCTATATTGTTTGATTTTTTGAAGAAGCGTTTTGCCTCTAGTGCTTTTTAAAGTAATATGACTTGTGCCGGATAATAAATCTTCCAAAACGTCTTTATTTCTTGAAGTTACCAGAACATCATGTCCTTTATCCTTTAAAATCCTGATTAGATTTTTATATAAATGATAATGCGCAGGATGGTTTAATTGAACAAGAACTTTCATACTATGTTTATAAAACGCCTTTCAGATTTTTAACTATTAATTCAATTTGATTGTCTGTGAGTGAATAATTGGAAGGTATGGTAAATATCTCCTTCACAATCTTTTCACTGTTTGGGCACATATTATCCCGGTATCCGAATTTTTTTGCGATTCTCAGTGAATTAGAAAAATGTTTACCGCACTCCATTCCCTTTTTATATAAGGATGATACTATTTCGTCCCTGTTAGTACTTCGCAACGGAAAAATATAAAAATTAATTTTTTTTTCATCAGTGTCATCAACGCATGATATAGCATCCTTCAAAAGGGTAACAAGTTTTTTTCCGTTAGCCCTTTGTTTCTCATTCAATGCGAGATATTCGCGAAAGTTATGTTCCAGCAGGCATGCATTGCTGTTAAATCCTTTTGATTCCTTATGACCAAATTTGTCGGTAATGTTTACTTTTTTATCAATCAGTTTGCCTAAAGGGTAAAAGAAAAAATTATAATAAGGAGGCTTATTTGCAAAAGCCATAAAATAATTTTTAAAAACATTTTTCATTTCGTTCAATAAGGATTGATCTTTCAATAGAAAGTGTTCCTTTTCATAATTATCTTTTAGTTCCTGGTTATTAAGCAAGGCAAAGCCACCCTTACCAATGGAAGGATATTTAGCATAGCCAATTGAAAATATTGAAGCATCGCAAAAGGTACCTGTTGGCTTATCCTGATAAGTAGAAAATAATGAATGAGCGCAATCTTCAATTATGGGCTTATTCTTGCAAATGGTTCTTATTTTATCAATATCTGCAGGGATACCAAAAGTATGATTCAGAATTAGAGCATCAATGCGATCTGCTTTATTTGAAAGGTCATGGTTATCTAAAACATAATTTTCATTTACATCAATAAAAAGAGGACGATAACCTGCAATCTGAATAGATTCAAAAACATTGATGCAATTATAGGCCTGAACACCAATTACTGCGTTTTTTTTTAAATTTAATGAATTAAGAACTAATCGAAGGCTTACTCTTGCCTGTATGGCAAAATATACCTGTTTTAAATCGAAATAGGTTTCCAGATCTTTGAAGGAATTTCTATTTGAATTAATTTTATTTAAAGAATAAATAAAATCTTTGAATGGGTATTTATATTGAAATCGCGTTATCACAATTATCTTAGACGATAATGAAGCAGGAGATAAAATAAAATTTAATTTCGATTGGAATACACATAAAATTTATATCCCCAGAAGTTGAGCTTTTGAAGGCAGATAAAATTATTCCTGTCTTCAATGATCCTCGCCCACTTAGGGTGGTAATAAATGATAAAAACTCTCCGCTGTTGTTTATCAATTGAGGCAGAGATATTATCAAGCACCGCATTTAATATTGCATCATCAAAGGGGTTGTAAAACATAAAAACATTCTCCTCTGGTCTGATCTCATACTTAACTGCATCGGTTTCAATAATTCTGAATTGGGTTTCCACTTTAGTCGCGCTCTTATAGCGACGGCAGTTCTTACGGGCTACTTCGCATAACTCATGAGCAAACTCCACTCCACGCGCATCCTGAAATCCGAATTCCGAGGCAATCAAGAGTATTCTGCCCTTGCCACTGCCAAAATCCACTATTACTGAATTATCAGGAAGAATAGGTCGCATGGTTTTGAAAAACCTTCTCACAGGCAAAATACGGGCAGGCTGATAACGAACTCCCTTGGCCTTATTGTTTCCTACAACTGTTAATTTATCCAACTCAATAAATGAGCAAGTGTCCACGCCATATCTAAAATCGAACCAACGATCAACAAGGATTATACAAAATCTTGCTACTGTAACTTTCAACCCCAAACCGAAAAGCGAAGATGTCAATCTTTGAAATATGTTCATAAACGCGACAGTTTATATGTTTTAAAGTAATATTGACCTGCCTTTGAATAAAGATCAACATTTAGTGAGTCTGTTAATTGGCTAATCAGGTTTATTAAGTTTATTAATAAGAACACCAGGTATTCTTTTCACAATCATAGGATTTCCATTGACTAAGGAAACGGGAAGAATGACCTATCAATAACTGCTTAATTTCAACTGTCAGTAGCCGCCTTGGAATAATAAATACCTTTTAAATCTTGCTTCACCGGATCCATGTAACACCTCGTGAATTCTGTGGAAATAAAAGTACAAGCAATTCTTAGTTCTGTTTTACATTAGTTTTTATAAATAATGATTCTAATTTTTTCCTATCTGTTTTTCCGTTTATATTAAGAGGAAATACTTTTTCAAACCTGATTTGTGCTGGCATCATATATGGAGGTATCTTCATTTTCAAATAATGTATCAGTTGGTCAGTTTTAAACTCATCTGATTGAATTACTAAGCCGATTTCAATATTTCCTGTTCTATTTGTTAAGGCTATAGCTACGACATTAATTCTGTCAAGGTATTCTTTACAAAAAAACTCTATTTCCGAAAGTTCAACTCTAAATCCCTGAACTTTAATTTGATTATCCAATCTTCCTAAATACATAATATTCCCATCATCATCGGAACAACACAAGTCTCCCGTTTTATAAAATTTTGTATTTTCTCCCTTATAATCTGAATAAAAGAATGCTTCCTTATTTTTTTCTTCATTATTCCAATATCCCGGGGTCAACTGTGAGCCACCAAGGCATAATTCTCCTGTTTCACCCGTTGATACTCGATTATTGTTGTTATCAATAATAATCGTTTTGGTTCCTTTCATTGCTTTACCAATAGATAAAATACCATGGTGAGATTTATTATCCATATCTCTCTGATAAGTATAATGGGTACAGAAAATAGTATCCTCCGTTGGGCCGTAGACATTAAGTATTTTTGCATTGGGTACGCACTTGCTCCATTCATAGGTCAAGCCTTGTGGTAGTGCTTCCCCGCAAAATAAACTATATCTTATTTGCGGACAATTAATTTCATTGAAATAGGGTCGAAGATAATGAAGGATGGATGGAACCATTAAACCAATTGTTAATCCATGTTCATTCATTAATTCAAATATATAACTATATTTTACTTTACCCTTAGGAATTGTGTATATACATCCACCTTTTAACAGTGGAACGAGATAAGACATAACGGAAAGATCAAATGTTAATTCAAACATTTGTAAGCATTTATCATGCTGATTTATATCGAATCCAAAGTCTTCAAAGGCATCAACAAAACTATTAAGATTCAACCTGGTTATTGGCACACCTTTAGGGATTCCGGTAGTTCCTGAAGTGAAAAGAATGTAAACTAAGTCATGGTTTGAAACATCATTAGGTGTAAGATCAATTAAAGCTTTAGGCAGTTTGGTACTTTCAATTACATTTAATTTAGGGAATAATAGATTTTCGGAAGAGTCGATTATCGTGCGCAAGCCCGCTTGATTTATTATATTTTCATTTCGTGTTCCAGGAGTTTCTGCACTAAGGGGAACGTATGCTTTCCCTTCTAACCACAAAGCAATTATGGCAGCATACGTTTCAATGTCATCGTTTGCTATAAGGCCAATGTTTTTCTCCGATTCCCTTACGTTAAATCGTATACCTTTTCTTAATCCGGATATTACTTCAGCAAGTTCAAGATAAGTGTAAAAGGTATCCTTAATAAAAAAAGCATTTCTTTTAGAGTGACTAAGGATGGATTCTATATTCTTAAAAAGTTTCATTGAGACAACTTTTATATTAATTAGAGCAACTAGTTATTATTTTGATGTTTATTCATTACTACTTCTTACATTTATCTAAAATAACATTATCTAACTTAATTTATTTAATTTGTCAATTAACACAGTTGGTATTTTTTTAATCTTCATTGGATTCCCAACTACATATGAAAAAGGAGGGACATCGCCATCAACCACCGCTCCCGCTCCAATAATGGAAAATTCGCCAATAGTAACTCCTGGAAGAACGATTACCCCTGTACCGATCCATGCATCATTTTCTATATTAATGCTCTGGAAATTCATTCTATAAACATCCTTCCATTTTGATATTGTAGGAGCTGATGTTGTTATTAATGTTACACTTGACGCCATCTCAACCCTATCTCCAATTTTTATATGATTCCTGTCAATTGACCTGTCCGATAAAATAAAATTATCAGCGATATATACATCCTTTCCAATGATTACACCCATTTTCCTGAGCAATATGATTCTTATATGCGAATAAACGAAAATGGATCTAATAAGCCGTTTTAATATTTTTTTTCTTATACTATAATACTTTGACATACTAATTTAAAAATGTATTTCTTTATAAAACCTGAAGAGATGTAAATTACGAAAAAATTAAATTATATTTTTGTTTTTAAGAACGTTTTCAATTGCTTCCAAATTTTTCATTTTAACGGTGTCTTGTAGTTTAAATGAGACATTAAATAAAGCTTCTAATTCAATAACTAAACTTAAATGATGCAAGGAGTCCCATTGTTCACAATTATCCATCGAAATATCATCAGGTATATCCGGCAATTCGAATACCGACTTCATTATAGTCTTTATTTTTTCTCTCATTCCGGCTTTTAGTGTTTTAAATTAAAATCTTATTTAATACGCTTATAAATTTTCATTAAGAATTCCCCAAGTTGCAACAGTATCTTTTTATGGACTCCTACAAAGCGTCCATATTCAACTAATTCACCTCCGAATTTCATTTTATAGTCCCTCACTCCATAAGGTTCATTAGGCTTACCCGCGCCTCCGAAATCGAAATGACAATATCCTTTACTCTTTCCCCATTTGAAAATCTCCCATGGAATCACATCGTTAGGATATTTATTATAATATTCTGCATAAGCACCCGTGTAAAAATCATATATAATATCTTTATAAACAAGAGCAAGCCTGCAACCGATGATTTTCCCTTCATAGATGGCTGTAAATATCTTCAATCCTCTCGTTTCAGAAGAAACATTATACAGGTTTGAAAAAAAATCGAACGAAGGCAAAGGCAACTTAGCCCTTTGGTAAACGCTGCTCAATATTTTATAAGATTCCTGCAACGAGGCCATATCGTTTTTAACTTCAACAACAGTTCCTGCTTTTCCTGCGCCTCTTATTTTATTTCTTCCTTTTGAATCAATATTTTTCCAAAGCTCATCTTCTTCCTTTTTCAAATCTACAATAATATCAAGATGGGCTTCGTAGATAAAACCATTCTTTTCAAAAACGCCCCTTTCAGCATCTGTCCATTTCCGGATATTGCGAAACTGGGTATAGATCGCTTTTTTTTTTATTTTATCAGTGTATGCTTTTAATATTCGATTTAACTGAATTAAATCATTGTTTTTAACCAGCGGGCCGCCCCAGATTATGGAGCGTGATGAAAGGACGCCCAAAGCACCGGAATGTTCCTTCTGAATGACAGCGAGCAGCACGCCTGATATTTCACCTTCATCCTCAATGGTTATAAGAACAGGCTCATAATTCTTTGTTTTCTCATACACTTCAAACATCTCCTTTGTCTGGAAGATGTTGCCCTGATGATGAGAATCTGTAAACCCTGATATTTTATCTAAATCCGTCTGCATTAATTATTAATTCCGTTCAGTCCTTGTTTGAGCAGGTTTGCTTCTATTTTATCATTTCATTGCTGTCAATAGACATGGGTTTGAAGCTATATACCCTTGTAATGATCCATTTGAAATATTTAATGTTAGCAAAAATAAGGCGGTAATCGGAAGGGTAATCCGTAAAGAATTTATTTTCCGATTTAAATATTCCATCAAACGTATTTTCATCAATGCCGAGCTTCTTGATGACGTATGTTTTTAAATTTTGGAGATTCTCAGGAGTATCAAAAGGCTGAGCAACCGCTTTCAAAGCTTCGTCGCGTGTCATAACTCCGCTTAAAACCTGTGCGGAAAGATTAATTTTTCGTTTATCAATGCCGAACTTCTTTGGCAGCCAGTAAGCCATTGCAAACTTCGTGAACAGATTCTCGTGATGATGCCCTCCATAATCCTGCCATCCGTAAGTATCAATCAAAAATTTCTTGGTATCCTGCTTATTATAGTCTATATAATAAAAAGGCCTTACATCTTTTATTTTTTTAACAAGCCCGAAATAAACAAGCTTTATAAATGGCAGCTCCGGATAAGTTTTTAACCTGATACCTGATCCAAATTTTTTATGCACATACTTTAATTGCTTGTTATCTGAAAATGTCCATTCTTTTGGTTGCTTGCCTTCCGATCTGAAATCATTGCCGCGAATGATGTATTTAATCCCTTCCTTTTGTGCAATCTTATACATGGCTGCCTTGATAGCATTATCCGTCGGAGCATCTATCCATGGCAGGGATGCCTTCATATACGAAAGCATCAGGTCTTTTATCTCTTCATAATCTATGACATACGTTTCAAGGTCAATGTTTAATTTGGAAGTTACCTTATATATATTTTGAACGGCAATTTCAGAATTGAAGCCGTTATCGAGATTCACTGCTAAGGGACGCAAGCCATATTCCTTTGCCATGTGCAGCAAATAAGAGCTGTCAACGCCGCCGCTTACTCCAATAATGCAATCGTACCTGTGGTTTTTTCCGACAGCTTTTATTTTTGAAACAATTTCTGCCCAATCCTTAGCGCCCGTTTCACCGCGAGGGTAGTCAGCCATCATTTTTTCCTGCAGCCTGCAGAAGTTAGAAACACCCTCTTCATCAAACTTTATTCCCGGAATTGTTTCATCCCAAATGCCCTTTGCGCAAATTCTCATCTTCTAATTAAATAACCTCATTAACGCATCATTTGACGGATAGTTAACCAAAACTGCATTTCGCGGTCCATGATATATAAACATAGAACCCACGCCAACTGCAGAAGCATAACCATCAGAAACTGCCTCCTTCAAATGAGGCAGCTTTCCGGCGCCCCCCACTGCAACAACCGGTATAGTTACCGACCCCGCAATTGTTCTCACAAGCTCCAGGTCATAGCCTTCCATCGTTCCGTCTTTTTCAATTGAATTGATAAGTATTTCCCCTGCGCCAAAAGATTCCATTAATTGAGCAAACACAACAGGGTTCATCCCGGTGGCTTTGGAGCCGCCTGTAATATATACTTGCTGTTTTCCTAAAAACTTCTTTTTAACATCAATGGAAACAGTAATGGTGGAGCTTCCAAACAAATCAGAGGCTTCCTTTATAAATTCCGGCTTATCAACGGCGTATGTATTAATAACAACTTTTTCAGCGCCTGCATTAATAATTTCTCTGACCTCTTTTATAGACCTTATGCCACCTCCCACGGCAAAAGGCATATTGGCTTCATCGCCAACCCTCCCCACAAAATCCAATGAAATGCATCGCTTTTCTTTACTTGCAAATATATCCAAAAAAACCAGCTCATCCGCCTTCAAATCGTTGAATATTTTCACGGCATTGATAGGGTCGCCTATGTAACGATAGTCATTAAATTTAACCGATTTAACCAACCCGTTCCCCTTTAATAAGAGCACTGGTATTACCCTCGGACGATGTATGGATACACACAGTGCAGTACTTTCCAATGTAGCGGTCAGCTTTGGTTAAAAGTTCGGTAAAAGCTTAGTGCTTTATACTTCCTAAGAAGCTTTAAAGTTCAGCGAAATTTTTAAAAAGCTTTTCACCGGAATCATGGCTTTTTTCAGGATGAAACTGGGTGCCGAAAATATTGTCCTTTTGAATGGCGGAAGTAAAAACATATTCATATTCAGAAGCCGTTAAAACATCCTCCTTGCTATTGCACTGAATATGATAGGAATGAACAAAATAAAACAACGCATCAGGGGCAATATTGCTCATCAGTAAAGACTCCTTTTGGGGAATTACATTTTCCCATCCCATGTTAGGGATTTTAAATTTTAAGCGATCCTGAATTTTGAACCGCATAACATCGGCATCAAACCACCCAAAACCTTGCGCATCACCCTCTTCGCTGTGTTTTGCCATCAGTTGCATGCCCAAACAAATACCAAGAACGGGCTTTTTAGTAATCATGGCTTCCTTATTCAGATAATCCCACAATCCTCTTGTTTTAAGCTCTTTCACGGCGTTTGAAAAATGCCCGACACCGGGGAGGATCAGCTTATCAGCTTTCATGAGCTCATCAGGCTTGTCCGAAATAAAGGAAGGAGCATTGATCCTGTCAAGCTTTCGTTTCACAGAACGCAGATTTCCCATGCCATAATCAACAATACCAATCATTACTGTTTTTCATTATATTGAGATTACACAGATTTTCCATTTCTCTGCGGCTCTCGTTTTTTCATTCTCCGCGAACTCTGCGGTTTAAGAAAAATTTATCGCAGAGAGCACTGAGTTTTACGCTGAGAAACGCAGAGGTGTAATCACTAACCCTTTATACGTCGCTACAATTTTTTCCGCTACCAGTCTGCTGTCAAACGATTGGATGGCATCTCTTCCGTTGGTCCTTTTATTAAATTCCAGCGCCATCTTTAGCTTTGCGGCAACATCCTGCGCATCAAAACCGGTAATGAAGCAGCCCGCCGTATCCCCTATCACTTTACGAACATCTCCGACATCGGTTGCTACAACAGGGCAATTACAAGCCATAGCCTCCTTAATAACGTTCGGCGAGCCTTCCGATAATGAAGTAAGCAAAAGTACATCAGCTGCATTGAAGTAGAAAGACAGTGCGGTGAAAGTCTTTCCTGAAATAACCTGTAGCTTTACTTTTTTATCAGCAAGTAATTCGATCGCATCTTTAGCCAGCTTTAAATTCTTAACCACTGAGGCAGGATCTTCAGCTACAAAAATGATGTTGCGATCAGATGCCAAAAAGCCTGTTTCTTTTAAAGCTTCGTTCTTTGCAACAGGCCTGAAATTTACAAAATCCACTCCGTTTGGAATGAGCAATGCTGCCGGAAACAGCTTTTGCATTTCCGCACTTTTCACAATAGTTGCCTTCCATACAAACGTATAGAAAAACGAGGTTATTAACCGAAACAGCGTACCCGACTTCAATACATCTGAACCCATGAGGGAGCAAACAACGGGTTTGCGGGTTGCCAGGCCGGCTATGAAACCCGAAAAGCTATAATGTGCATGGATTATCCCGTACGTGCGGGACTTTTTCAAATAGCTCCTCAATTGAAAAATCGCGCCGATGTAATTTTTTAACCCGCCTCCTTTAACGGCGAAAGTGTCAACCTGAACATCTGCCTGCGTTAATGATAGCCGTTGAAAATCAATCACGTTGTTTGACCCTGCTTCTCCGTATCCCCTGTAAACAAATAGCACTTTTATCATTACTTATTCCTTCACAAACTTAACGTTAGCAGAAAAACCACCGCTTAAAAAAGCCATATAAATGCCACCAGCAAGCTTAGGCAATTTCAAATGCTGCACACTGCTCCATTGAGGTAAAATATAATGCGCAACTTCTTTACCTTCTACACTATATATGCTAATAATACCAGGCTCAGGTGAAACATTATACATAAAAGTTACCTCATCATTTATAACAGGATTAGGAAAAATATCTAACGTTGAACTTTGAACCGAATAATTTTGAACTCCCTCTAAACTATCACATAGACTTCCGTGTTCAGCTCCAAGAAAATAATTTGGATGATTGGCAATAGTAAAGGCATTAAAAGTAGGCAGGGTAATACAATGCTGACAAACATCGCAACCCAAGCCAAGACTATCTGGATAATTGATAACATGAATATTTTGTGTGCCGTTTAGACAAGCAATATATATTTTTCCATCTGGTGCAAGTTGTGCAAGTCCAAATGTAGTCGGATAAGGCGAAATATAACCGTCATAAATTGCAACAGTCAATTTTGAAGCAGATATATCAGATGAAGTTAAATCAAATTGATAAACATATCTATGTGAAGAAACATAAAGAACTTTAGAATCAGGAGAAAATGCTCCTCCTCCTCCTCCCCCTGCGCTGTCATTTATATCGACATGAATTAAATTGCTGAAACTGCCTGTGCAACGGTCAAAATCCATCAGGTCTAGGTCATTTGTAGGCTCATAAAAGGCTGCCTTGCTACCGTCAGGTGAAAATACCACTTGTCCAAAATCAATATCACGGATTGAACCAATATTTTGAATAAAGGGTCCTTGAATACCATTCGGTGTTATAAGATATTTAAAATATTTATTTGTGTTGAATTGATGATTTACCAACCACCAATCTCTTCCATTCGCATGTTTGCACGCTGTTATAAAGCCTGGAACTATGCTGTCATTCAACAATACAACATTTTTTTGAATTATTTCTCCTCTGCCACTATCCTTTGTCATATCAATAATTGTATAATATAGGTAAAATGAAACATCCGTATTAGAATAATCATCATCTGTTTCATGAAATAAATAATATTTTGTCGAATCATAGGGGGATCGTAAAACCAAATTCCCCTGCGGAATGTTTAAACCATCACTATCGCTAATAGAAGTATATACACCGGGGTTTAACCCATTTCCATTAAGCATAGTATCATTAAATGCATTAGCAATAAAAATCCCATTAGATGAAAACAATAAATGGCCACTCTTATCACAAATAACGCCGTTTGTTGCATCAAAATTCATGATACGACCTTGATAGCTCGTGTCCAGGACTCCGCCTGTGAACTCAAAATTTGTCCCTCCATAAGGACGACCAGCCCAACTTTGATACCCCATCAGCCAAAGATTATCTATCCCCTGAGAAAAAAGGTTCAATGAAATAAAAGAAAAAAGTATTATAACCTTTATTTTCATTCTGCTAAGATAATGAAGAAAATGCCGTTAAATGGGTAGAGCACGAATTCCATGATATATACCTGTGGTCAATTTACTTAAAACCTCAACGAACTTTGCTGATGCTTTAAGAGGTTTACAGATGAAATCAACACATCTAAGAATAAATACACTGATGTTAATGAAACCTGCAACGAAGCGTTGAATGAAAGCACCGGAATTAATTGAAATCTTAGCAAACTCACAGCAACCCTTGTTGATGTCTTTCAAATCATGAACGAACTTAGCATTAACATCACCGGATTCAGTCAACTTTTTAAGAAAGGCATGGAAAAATGCGCTCAATTCACCCACAACCTTTGCAAATCCATTTGAAGAATTTGAAATATTACAGTTGAAATTTGAAAAGTTGTGCATGGTGGGGTAGGGTGATGTGAAGAATTTCAGGTGTTGTCTCAAAACGGTTGGTTTATTTCTTCAATCGAATGTTCTAATGCTCTTCATTCTGTCCCGCATGTGCGGGATTGTTTTTGTTATCAGAATGAAGAACATTTGATTGAAGAAGGAAGAAGGAAGGGAGTTATTAAATAACACCAACGCTTTTGATACATGACCCTATTATTGTCTGCAAATGGAGATAAGTTGGTTCCGCACAGCTCCGACCAGAGGTACGGAGTCCGTATTCCATCGGAACTGTCCCGTTTATTCGGGATGCAGCATTAATATGAAAGCATTGCGCGAGAGGATGAACAATCCCGCACGTGCGGGACTGCAAAGTCAAAAACAGCAAGTTAATCATCTTGTAGCTCAAGCCACTACATGCATTTGAGACTTACAACGACTAACTATAAGCAATCAAAGAGGTATAACAATGATATGAATGAATTAAATCAAACACCATGCTACAAAAAAATATTGGTTATTGATGATGATGCAGTTGATCGTTACATAACAACCCGAACCATTAAAAAGTATGCCTTTGCTCAAGAAGTCATTATTAAGGAATCAGGAGAAAGTGCATTGGAATATCTTAAATCATTAGCCGATATGCCCGAAGAAGTGCCAAATTTAATTTTTCTTGCCCTCCGGATGCCTGCAATGGACGGCTTCGATTTCCTGGAAGAATATAAAAACCTCCCTGAAGTAATAAAGAAGAAATGCACTGTCATGATGCTTTCCACATCACTTTATCGCGGCGATCTTGAACGGGCAAAGAATAATAAGTACGTGAGCAGGTTTTTGAATAAACCACTTGATAAAATGGCGCTTAATGGAATATCTTTGATTAGCAACACCGTTTCTTAAAAGGATGTGAGTTCAAAACAAAGCCCATTCACCCTCCGGTTCATGAGCATGACGATTCGTAAATTCGTATAGACCTGTCCCGCCAGTGCGGGGTTCGTATTCGTAGATCATTGATACCTATATAGTATCATTTAATGATAAAAATAATATTTGTTT
>PLYJ01000200.1 GCA_003151745.1 Bacteroidota bacterium | reverse complement strand
GTCAACCTTTTTCAGGACGATACAACATAAAATGAAACAATTAATTCAGAAGGCATACGTCAATAAGTCCTCCGTACACGGCTGGGGCGGTTTTGCAAAGAAGGCAATAAAAAAGGGCGGCATCATAGAAGAATGCCCGTATATAGTAAGCACTGCGGAAAAGAAGCATCCCGAAGAGATACTGCGTTATTTGTTCACCGGGCAGAAGAAAAACACCACCATGGTCGTTTTAGGGTATGGTGCGGTTTACAATCACGCTAAACACAACAATGCCGCCTATTTCTTTGATGATGAAAAAGATGTCATTGTCTTTATTGCAAAAAGAAAAATAAAGAAGGGTGAAGAGATTTTTGTTAACTACGGCGGCAAATACTGGGCATCACGAAAGAAAAAGCCGAAATAACACAAGGCTTGGTTTAGCGGAAAGTTAGCCACTGATGCCGAGAAACGGAACCTCGTCGCATTTCATTGCCGAATAAAAACACCCGTTGAACAAATCGTCAACGGGCGTTTTTTAAAAATTAATCTTTCTTATCTTTTTGTTTTTCCTTTTTGTCCAGCACTTCGCCTGTTGGTGACAAGACAACCTCAAGCGTTTTTCCTTCTTTTTCTATTTCTGCTTCAAAGCAATTACCGGTTCCTTTTTTCTCCACCTTTTCAGCTTCTTTAATCTTATACCCGCTGAATTTCTTTGAAAGAGTCTGGCTAACCGCTTTGGGAAGCTCGGCAACTTTAATTTCAGTTTCTGTTACCATCCAGTTGCCGACTGCATCAAACACGGCTGACTGTTCAGCACTGTTCACTTTGAAATTTGCCTCATACTCCTTTGGATTCTCCATTTCCCATGTAACTTTTTCAGCTTTAGGGAATTTTGTTTTGAATGCAGCAGAAACTGCTGAAGGAACTTTATCCGCAGAAATTTTCTGCGCCTGTGCTGTTGTTAAAAGTGTAACAGCAATAACCACTATCATTAATTTTTTCATTTTCATTTTCATTTAAAGTTAAATAATAAGACTGCACCTGCAAGCTAAAGCAGATGTGAAAAAATAAAACAAAATTTAACTTATACTATTGGAGGGCGAAAAACGGAAGAAAGATAAGCTGAAACATACTTATTTTCCTGGTAAATTGACAGTTCTTTTTTGGTATTTAAAACAGGATTCACGGTTACTCTAACCTCACAGGCAAAAAAATAGTTTTGAGTTTGCTGGTGGCGGGATTGAATTGGGGTGTGGGGCTTTTGTTCATCGCCCTTGTCATGCTGGTCAAAAATACAGTCAAGGTCTAGGAGGTGGTCGGTAATAAAATCAAGGGCAGTCATATCCTTATCTTCTGTTGCCTTGCAGCGACGATACATATCCGGGATGTCGTTTAATGCTGCAAAATCACCTTGTGGTAAGCAGAGATTGGCTACAAAATAATAGCTCAAAAGCAATATGGACGCAAGTCTGATCAATTCAAATGTATTAACGGCAAAGTTATTGTTTTATTTTATAGAGTATATGTCGGCTCATTTAATTATAAAATTAACATGGGTGCTCACGTCACAATTCTAATTCCCTTCTGCTTTTTCAATTTCTTTTTCTCCGTACTTTGCAGCATGTCTCTTTTCATCGCTTCTTTAAATTCCGGCAGCAACGGAAACTGTTATTATGTTGGCAACGAAAGTGAGGCTGTGCTGGTAGATGCCGGCATCTCCTGCCGCGAAATAGAAAAGCGAATGGCCAGCCTGGAGCTGCCTGTGAACAGGGTAAAAGCCATTTTTATTTCGCATGAGCACATTGACCACATCCGTGGTGTGGACGTGCTTGCAAAAAAATATAATCTTCCTATTTACATGACGCCTGTTATGCAGAAAAGCATACCGGTGAGGTTACCCAAAAACCTGGTTTGCTCTTTCCAATCAAACAAGCCTGTTGCCATCGGGGCACTGAAAGTAACGGCATTTGCAAAGCAGCATGATGCCGTGGATCCATACAGCTTCATCGTAGAAGGCAACGGGGTAAAGATTGGTGTAATCACCGACATAGGCATTGCCTGCGACCAGGTGATCCATTACTTTAAACAATGCCATGCCGCTTTTCTTGAAAGTAATTATGACGAACACATGCTGGAACATGGTGGTTATCCCATCCATTTAAAGAGGCGGATACGGGGCGGCAAAGGGCATCTGAGCAATGTGCAGGCGCTGCAGCTTTTCATTAACCACAGGCCTGCCTTTATGAGTCATTTGCTATTGGCGCATCTTTCAAAAAACAATAATCACCCGGAGCTTGTCCACGACTTATTCATCAAGCATGCAAATAAGACAAACATTGTAGTTGCTTCGCGATATGGGGAGACACCCGTCTATCATATAGTTGATGCAGCGCACAGAAAGGACGTTGTTCCTTTTAAACCGTTGCAGTTGTCGTTGTTTGAATAAGTGACTCCTCCGGAGTAATGATTGCATACGGTGCAACTGATTTACACTAATCCGATCTGCGATTATCCATCTAATCTGCGCCATCCGTTTGCTATTTTATTTCACCGCAATTTTTAATAATATAGATTCTCTTTTTTATATTTACTTTGCCTTCCAAACGATAATTAACATAGATCATGAAAAAGCATCTCTCCCTATTCACAGCTATTATAATCTTAGTTTCCCTTTCAGCAACGGCTCAGAAAAAGAAAGCCGCTGAGCCCGCTAAAGAGGATGCATTCAAATCAGAAACCTTCAGTGATCTTTCCTTTCGCAGCATCGGGCCTGCGCTTACATCGGGCCGCGTAGTTGATTTTGCGGTGAACCCGCAAAACACAAAGGAGTATTTTGTAGCCGCGGGTTCAGGCGGCGTCTGGAAAACTTCCAACGGAGGAATTACCTACAATCCTGTTTTTGAGAATGAGGGTTCTTATTCCATCGGCTGCGTAAGCATAGATCCAAACAACACGAACGTCGTGTGGGTGGGCACAGGTGAAAATAACAACCAA
This sequence comes from Bacteroidota bacterium, assembly GCA_003151745.1. Classification (GTDB taxonomy): domain Bacteria; phylum Bacteroidota; class Bacteroidia; order AKYH767-A; family 2013-40CM-41-45; genus PALSA-967. The sequence continues at coordinate 17,581 of PLYJ01000200.1, read as the reverse complement.
CGCAGTGTTGCATACGGTGATGGTGTTTACAAATCAGAAGACGGAGGCAAATCGTGGAAGAACATGGGGCTGAGAAATTCAGAGCACATCGGAATGATTTGTGTTGACCCTAAAAATTCTGATGTGGTCTACGTAGCTGTTTACGGGCCATTGTGGAGCGCCGGCGGCGACAGGGGCATATACAAAACAGCGGATGGCGGGAAGACATGGAAGCAGGTATTGCAGGTGAGTGAAAATACGGGCTTCAACGAAGTACACATGGACCCGCGCAACAGCAACCTGCTTTATGCCTGCGCACACCAGCGCAGGAGACAGGTGTTTACCTATATCAGCGGAGGGCCTGAATCGAATATATACAGAAGCATGGATGGCGGCGCCACATGGGACACGCTGAAAAAAGGTTTGCCTAATGTGGATAAGGGTAGGATCGGCTTAGCCATTTCGCCGGTCAATCCTGATTATATATATGCCATCATTGAAGCAGCCGACAAAAAAGGAGGAGTGTTCCGTTCAGTCAACCGCGGATCAAGCTGGGAGAAGATGAGCGACAATGCTACAGCGGGAAATTATTACGGAGAAATCTTCTGCGACCCGAAGGATGTGGATAAAGTATTCTACGTGGACTTCTGGGTAATGCTTTCAAGAGACGGCGGTAAGACGTTTTCTAAAATAGGAGAGAAGTATAAGCACGTAGACAATCATGCGTTATGGATTGACCCGGCAGATACAAAGCACCTGCTGGTGGGCTGTGATGGCGGTGTTTATGAAACATATGATTTCGGCGCCAACTGGGACTTTAAGAGCAACCTTCCCGTTACGCAGTTTTATAAGGTGGCTGTTGACAATGCTGCACCGTTCTATAATGTATATGGAGGAACACAGGATAATAACAGCCTTGGTGGCCCGAGCCGTACAACCAGCGCCAATGGCATCACCAACGCCGACTGGTTTATTACGCTTGAAGGAGACGGATATGAAACGCAGGTAGACCAGGAAAATCCGGATATTGTTTATCCGCAATCGCAATACGGAGGCCTTGCCCGTTACGATAAGAAGACAGGAGAAACGGTGGATATACGCCCGGTGGAAGGTGAAAACGAAGCTGCCTTGCGTTGGAACTGGGATTCACCATTACTGATATCTTCCCATAAGAACACGCGTCTGTACGCCGGAGCCAATAAGTTGTTCCGCACCGATGACCGCGGTGATTCATGGACTGCTATCAGCCCTGATCTGACACGACAGCTGGACCGCAACAAGTTGCCTGTTATGGGGAAGGTGTGGAGCATGGACGCCGTAGCAAAAAATTCATCCACTGATTTTTACGGGCAGCTGGTCACGATTGCTGAAAGTAATTTTGATGAGAACCATTTATTGGTAGGCACGGACGACGGATTGATCCAGATGACCAAAGACGGAGGAAAAAGCTGGACGAAGGTGGACAACATTCCCGGTGTGCCCCAGCGTACTTATGTCAATGAAATTATTTCTTCCAACTTCGATGATAAAGTGTGGTATGCGACCTTCAACCATCATCGCTATGGAGATTTCAAGCCATATATATACAAAAGCGCTGACGGGGGATTAACGTGGAGTCCTATCCAAAACAATCTTCCTGTGCGAGGTACTGTTTACTCCGTTGCCGAAGACCATGTAAATAAAAACCTGCTTTTCGCAGGCACGGAATTCGGCGTGTATTTTACGATAGACGGAGGCCAGCAATGGACGCGGCTTAAGGGCGGCTTGCCAACCATTGCTGTACGTGATCTTGCTATACAGAAAAGAGAAAACGATTTGGTGCTTGCCACCTTCGGCCGTGGCTATTACATCCTGGATGATTATACACCGCTCAGAAATTTGAAGAAGGAAGATCTTTCTAAAGAAGCATTTATTTCTCCTATCAAGGATTCATGGATGTTCGTTGAGTCGCATTCATGGGGCGCTCCCCTGAAAGGGTTCCAGGGGGAAAGCTTTTTTTCAACACCCAATCCCAAAGTAGGTGCTGTGTTTACTTACTACCTGAAGGAGGATATTAAAACCATCAAAGACAAACGGCAGGAAACGGAAAAGGAGAAAATCAAAAAAGGAGAACCGGTATATTATCCCGTTGCCGACACCATTCGTCTGGAAGATACGCAGCCGGAACCCTATCTATTGTTTACCTTCACTGATGAGTCAGGTGCAATTGTACGCACCATGAAAACTGCAGCAAAGAAAGGGCTTAGCCGCATCGTATGGGATTTCCGTTATGCATCTCCCGCCCCCGTAAATTTTAATACACCCGATCCTTCCAACCCTTATGATCAGCCGGAGACAGGACCTCTTGCAGGACCTGGCAATTACAAAGTTTCGCTCAGCAAGTTTGAAGATGGAAAAATAATGGAGCTGGTTGCAGCGCAACCGTTCACGGTGAAATTATTACGTGCCGCTACCCTTCCGCCTATTGATAAGCAAGCGTTGCAGGCCTTCATCAAGAAGGTAGCTGAGCTGCGAAGAGCTACAGGCGGAGCGGACACTTATAAAGGAGAGTTGAATAATAAAATTAAATTTATCAAGTCAGCCATTGTGTCTTCCCCCGGCAACCTGCCGGATATAACAGCACAGGTGTATGACATTGAAAAAAGATTGAATGCGGTGGAACTAAAAATGAATGGTGATGCAAGCATGGCGAAACGTGAGTTTGAAACACCGCCGTCTATCAGGGGCCGGATTGATCAGATTGAAGGTTCGTTGTGGACGTCCACTTCAGCGCCAACCATTACAAGCATGAAATCATATGATGTGGCAGCCAAACAATTTAACGCCGCTCTCACAGAGCTTAAATCCATTGACAACGACATTAAAAAAGTGGAAACCACTCTGGAGCAGAACAAAGCTCCTTACACACCTGGCAGAATGCCGGAGTGGAAAGAGAAATAGATTTAATTTGGGTGTGGTGGTCAAATACGCTGCGAAGCAAAAGATATTTACCTTGCATAACCAATGAAAACCTTCTCTGCAAAAATATCTAAGATTGGCGTCAATCCTTATGTACTTCTGCTGGTACCGGTTTTAGATGAATTGTTCCGTCAATCGGGTAAAAGTAAAGGACCCATCCCTGTTCGAGGCACGTTAAACGAAAAGAAGTTTATTCAAACATTAGTGAAATACAGCGGCAAATGGCGACTATATCTAAACACACCGATGCGTAAAGCTGCAGGAATAGATGTGGGAGACGTGGCGACTGTAAAAATTGAATACGACACAAAGCCACGCATTGTTCCTATGCACCCCAGGCTGCAGGAAGCCTTGTCTCAAAACAAAGCAGCGAAAGATGCATTTGAAAAACTTGCTCCTTACCGCAGGAAGGAAATAGTACGGTATATAAGCTTCATGAAAAACGAAGAGTCCCTGGTAAGAAATATAGGAAAGGCGATCCAACATTTAACAGGCAAAGAACGCTTCGTGGGAAGGGATGGAAGTAAACATTGAACATTGTTTTATAAGAAGCATAAGAAAAAAATATAGTAGCTTGCTTTAAAAGTAACAACTGTTTTTGTAAATTTGAGGTATCAGATTTAATCTTTATAGGAGAAATGCGTAATAAATAATTACCCGGAAAATTTAAAACCCGCAAAAAAAGAAATTCAAACCTTTAAATTTATTAAATGATGAAAACAAATCTACTCACTTCCGCTCTTCTGATCTTCAGTTTCATTAGCATTCATGCAAATGCACAATTCAGCGACGATTCAGCGAAAACGTTTTTCGTTTGCAACGCTGCCGGCACGCAGGAGACGGTAAGCGCCTTTGGTGATGCCAGCGGAGGCACGTATTCTTTCTGGATTGATAAGCGCAATGGCAATGCCGGAACAGCCATATATGGTCAGCATCTTGATTCTCTGGGTGTGCCACAGTGGACGGTGAATGGTAAATCGCTTTACCAAGGCACAGTGTGGAAATCTGGAATATGAAAGCCATTGCCTGGCAAAGCGGAATATTGATTTGCTGGTACCAGGGCCGCTTTGGCCAAGGCGGTGATACACTTAATTGCAATTACTATAACCTGAATGGTGTGAGTCAATGGGCGCAACCTACCGTGGCAGGAAACAGGCAGGGAAGCATTATCTATGTAGGAACCGATAACCTCGATGTTTATCCAAACGACAGTGGCGCTACCGTTACCTTTGAGCTTACAGAGAGCGGAGGCAATAATTATTTTAGTTTTAACCGTATTGATTTTTCAGGAAACCTTCGCTGGCCGCTCGATACTTTTAATTACCAGGGTAACGGAGATTATTACGACACGGGCGATGATCATCATGGCGGCTTTTATGTAGCCACATCAACAGGTGGATTGGGTACCGATATATACATGGGTCATTTTGACTTCAGCGGAAATCTTACCATCCCCACACCCATAGACATTTCAACCGGGCAGGGAGGAAGAGATGAAGGGAGGTGGAAGGTGCTGGTCGGCAGTGATACCGCTGCTTATATCGTGTGGAGAAGCAGCATAAACAATAATATTTCCATCGCCAAAATAAGGCTAGATGGAACCCTTCCATGGGGTGATGCGAAGCCCATTTGCATGGCCGCCGGGTATCAGGATTATCCTGATGCGATGATTGCCGGAGATACTATATATGCCGTGTGGGACGATGGCCGCCCGGGCACTACCGGCTATGATATTTATATGCAGAAGCTGGACACAGCGGGGAACTCGTTTTGGACCATTGACGGAATCCGGTTGTCACACCTAAGCAGCTATCTGCCTTACCCGAAACTTGCCGCTTCCGGAAATAATGTTGTGGCAACGTATGAGGTTAACGACGGTTATCGCGCGCAGCTCGTCCGACCTGACAGTTCCACGGTGTGGTATCAAAACGGAATAGTTGTTAATACAAATAATCCGCCTTTCTACGATGATTATGCGTTGGTGTCGTCGGCTGACGGAAGTGTAACTTCAATATGGCAAGAAACACTTTCAAACATTTGCGCCGCACGAATTCGTCCGGATGGAATACTCACTGCCATCTCAGAGCCTATGGAAAACACAGTTCGCTTGTTTCCAAATCCGGCTGCCGGTCAATTCAGTCTTCAAATCAAGGGAAACGATTATGCAAAGGCTGTCATCAGCATTTACAATGCGATGGGAGAAATAGTGCTGCAAAAGAAAAATCCGGATGAAACGAGCGGAATTATTACAGTAAGCACTAAAAGTTTCTCCGCTGGAGTTTATTATGTGAAAGTGACGGGTAGGAATTATAACTCTTGCGTGAGGGTTTGCGTGACCGGAGAATAAAAGAAGCTATCCTTTTCGTGTTATAAAGCCGTGGGGCTTGGCGGTCTCCTATGTTCTGATTATTTTAAACATGGCACAGTACTAAATCAAATAAGCAAAATCTGATTATCTTGCTTTGAAAATGGAACTCTAAAACATAACAGTTATGATAGTATTAGAAGACCTTGGGCATTCCATTGTGGTTCCTGTTCTTTCGGAGGTTATTGTTTCGCTGCTGCTGTTTGCCGACGGCTTTTTTATTGGCAAATACCGTGAAAAGATAAAGATGCGTGGAAAAAATTTAGACGAGTACGATTTTTATCCGTTTGAAACCGACAGGAATAATTTTCCGCAATTTAATCTGAAGGATTTCCGACTTGCAATTCATTATTTCTTAAAGAACAAAGATCATGTTGCTGCCCGTCAGCTTATTTTTATTGGAGAGCAAAACAATGTTCGTCATCAGCTTGAATCAACAGAATTGAAACAATATGAAAAGCTTTTTAAAACATACCGGGGTTCTGAAATCATAGATGATAATAATGAGTTTCTTGAAAACTATAACCGTATCGTACGATTGATCGGTCAGACTTTCAGGCACATGGGCATTGAAATTTTGCTGCATAATCTGACGAACCCTTCGCGTTCCGTAGTGGAGATTGAAAACGGTGAAGTAACCGGCAGGAAAGCAGGAGTAGGTACAACAATACTTGTACTTGATTTAAAAAAGAGAAAAGCGCTCAATGAAGATAAACTCAACTACGAGTTGAATATAGGTTCCCGTAAATTTAAATGCACCACCATACCGGTGTTCCGAAGAGATTATGGTTTGATAGGAGCAGTTTATATTAACATTGATATTAATTACATTACAGAAGACGTGATGAAGACAAAGCAAACGCTGGAGGATTTTTTCAAAAATTATTGCAAAACCGATATGGTGCTTGACGAAAATATTTTAAGCAAAGAAGAGTATGAGAAGGCGCTGAAAGGGAAAAAGCACTGGAAAGAGGACAGGTAAATGCCTTATTCAGTTCAGATATTTATTCTTGCACCGGCAGAATAACAGATCTTTAAAAACAAAAGAGCCAAAATATATTTATCTTGCGTTGAAAATGAACTGAAAATCGAACAGAGCAGGTCAAAACAAAAATTAAATAAAACGATATGAACTTTTTCAAAATCAAAACAAGCTGGTCGAATGCAGAATTGATAGTATTGAAACTCTGCATCTCTTCTGCCTACATTTTAATCGGAACTTATTTCCACAATTATTTCCACGATTATTATGCTCCGGTCCTTGTTGTGTTCAGCATTACCGTCATTTGGTCACTTTACTTATGGTTAAATAAGATTAAAACCGGCAAGCAAAAGTGAAGAGTAACCTGACAGGCGAAGTCCGAGACATTGCATCTGAGGCTGATACCTTCGCCTTAAAGCAAACCAGACAAAAAATATTTATCTTGCTGTGAAAATTATAATTAATTCAATGGTTTTAAATCCCAACTATGAGTAAAGAAATGTCTGTTAAAGAAATCAAATGGCTGAACAAACCTCAAAATCACGATTATCCTTCTGCTTTATCTTATCTCTCCTTGATTTATAATAAAAAAGAAGTATCCTCCTTTTTGGCGCAGCTCAGGAAAGCAACCGTAGTTGACTTTAAGGCCAAAGATGTGTTCCGGGCATCGCGCCTGCCGCTTTTAGACAAGAGCAACTACCATGTTAAATGTGATATGAAGAGAATAAAGGCCGGTAAACCGCTTTCACCCATTCTGCTTGTCAGGGATGAAAAGCGGGGTGCTGTCATCATAGCAGATGGCTATCATCGCATGTGCGCTGCCTGCATGTATGATGAAGATGCCACAGTGCCATGTAAAATAATTTAGAAAGGACAATACCTAAAGCAAAAGAGACAAAATATATTTATCTTGCGCTATCTTTAAGAACAAACAAATATTTAAAAATAAAAAAATAAAAAATTTATTTGAACCTAAAGTCAAAGCAGAATTGCTTGCCAGAATTGACAATCTTAAACCAAACGCAAAAGCGCAATGGGGCAAAATGAATGTGAATCAGGGCTTACGCCACATGAGTATGGCATTTCATGCTGCAAGCTGGACCCCACACCGGCAAAAATTCCGCCTATGCCCAAATGGTTATTGAAATTCTTCTTGCTGAACGTTAAGCCGCCAAAGGAAAGAGCTGAAACGTTTAAAGAAATAATTTAAAGAAGGAGATTGAATATTTTTTTAATAGTTCTTCGTTACTTCCCGAAAATAAATTGGCGGGAAAATTTCGCAAGGAAGATTGGGGAAAGCTTAACTACAATCATACGGATCATCATTTAAGGCAGTTTGGCGCTTGATGATTTTAATATGCTGACAGAGTGACAGACCATTTTTGTTTTTGAACCTGTAACATTTTATCTTGCTTTGAAATGGCAAGTGAACCCTCAATTATTCTTCTGCTGTTTAATCGCTGTACCTTTGCAGTATGAAGGTATCCACACTGCAGGAACTGAAACAGGAACTGGTTGAGTTGCCGCCTAAGCAATTGGCTGAATTATGCATCAGCTTAGCTAAATATAAAAAGGACAACAAGGAGTATTTAAGCTACCTGCTTTTTCAATCGCATAACAGCAAAGGCTTTATGGAGCAGTTAAAGGCGGAGACAGACGAATACTTTGCAGAGCTTCAGGAACAAAAGAATTTATATTATATCAAAAAAGGTTTGCGCAGAATACTTCGCATCCTCAACAAGTATTGCAAATACATGGGTGATAAGGGCAGCACTGTCGAAGTGCAGCTTTATTTTTGCAGAAAGATAAAGCAGGCGCGCATACCCATTCATAAAAGTGCACGACTGGAAAATTTATTTAATGCGCAAGTAAAGAAAATTAAATCCGTAACAGCCTCGCTGCACGAAGATCTGCAAGCGGATTATCTAAAAGATCTGGAAGAGGTTATTGCACTTAAATAAAAAATGGCTGAAAGATGATGTCAAAAAACCTTGAACGAATGATACAGATTGCCGTCGAAACATTCGATGCGCACAACGACCCGGAGCAGTTGGATGTGAATGAAGAGGTAGTAAAGCAATTAGAACGACTGCACCCTGCAGCAGTTTCGCAGCGAGTAGAAGGTGATGGTCCCATTGCCTGGGGGCTGGTGATACCAACCACAGAAGGATTAATGAAAAAATTTATTGCTAAGGAAATTTCAGAAAGTGAATTACTCTACAAAACGCCTTTGAATATAAAATACGATGCACTCTATTTATGTTTTGCTTTGGTGTTACCCGAATACAGAAGAAAAGGAATAGCAAAGCAAATTGGTTTGGAGGTTATCAAAAACATTCGCGCCGACCATCCCATTCGCACATTGTTCACGTGGAACTTCAGCAAAGAAGGAGCCTTGCTGGCGGAAAGCATTGCACATCATGAAGGGCTTCCTCTGTTAAAAACGGAAAAGAGAGATTAATTAGCCCTTTCTCTGCGGCTCTCCATTTTTTCTTCTCAGCCATCTGCGGTGTATTTTTACCGCAGAAGATGCAGAGTTTTACGCAAAAACCACAAAGAAAATCCATTGGCACAGTTTTTTAATTGTGTAAGCAATGAAGTTTAAGCCCCTCGTTTCATTATTGCTCTTTCTAAATACCTGTTGCTTCGCCCAGGCGGTGAAGCCGTTGGATATAATGCTGACGGATTATCCATATCCTTTTCCGGTTCATTTTATTAATCTCAATATTCAGCAGCAGGATGTTCAAATGGCATATATGGATGTTGCTTCAGGAAAGCCGGGTGGAGATGTTGTACTGTTATTGCATGGAAAGAATTTTTGCGGAACATACTGGAAGCAAACGGCAGATACATTATCAACACTAGGCTATCGTGTAATTATTCCTGACCAGGTTGGCTTTGGCAAATCATCCAAGCCGCAACACATTCAGTATTCTTTCCAGTTGCTGGCGGAACTGACGAAAGTACTGCTGGACTCACTGCATTTGACAACGCTGGTTGTTGTAGGTCATTCCATGGGCGGCATGCTGGCAACGCGTTTCGCATTAATGTATCCGCAGGTAACAACCAAGCTGGTGCTTGAAGATCCGATAGGGCTTGAAGACTGGAAGGTAAAAGTTCCATATCTTTCAGTTGATGACTGGTACATTAAGGAATTAGCCCAGAGCTACGACAAGCTTAAAAAATACGAGCGGGAAAATTATTATCACGGCACTTGGAAACCGGAATATGAGCAATGGCTTGAGATACCTGCAGGATGGACAATGAATTCTAACTATGCACAGATTGCCTGGAATTCAGCGCTTACTTACGATATGATATTTACACAACCTGTGTTGTATGAATTTGAAAATATTACTGTCCCCACATTGCTTATCATCGGCGAGCTTGACCGCACTGCTATTGGGAAAGACCTGGTGAATGAAGAAACAAAAAAATCGCTCGGCGATTACCCAAAGCTTGGAAAGGAAGTTGCCAAAAAGATTAAAAACTGCAAGCTTGTTGAAATTCCGGGTGTTGGTCATATTCCTCACGTTGAATCTTTTGATATATATATGAAAGCGTTGCTTCCTTTTCTGAAAAATTAATTATGCCTGAAGGACCCTCCATTGTTATTTTAAAAGAGTTGGTTCAGTCCTTTAAAGGCAAGAAGATAAAAGAAGTAAGCGGCAACACTACGAAGATTGACCTGCATCGCCTGAAAGGTAAAACAATCCTTGATTTTAAAAGCTGGGGCAAGCATTTTCTCATTTGCTTTAAAGACTTCACCATCCGCATTCATTTTTTAATGTTTGGTAGCTACCGCATTAACGAAGAGAAAGAAGCCATGCCACGACTCCACCTTGGGTTCAGCAAAGGACAATTGAATTTTTACATCTGCTCCATAAAGCTGATAGAATCCCGCACGTGCGGGACTGACGAGGTATATGACTGGAGCGGCGATGTAATGAATGATGCATGGAATAAGACAAAAGCAAAAAAGAAATTAAAAGTGCACCCAGAGATGCTGGTTTGCGATGCCTTATTAGACCAGCATATTTTTGCAGGCGTCGGTAACATTATAAAGAACGAAGTGCTGTATAGAATAAAAGTGCATCCCGAAAGCAATGTAGGCGCTTTACCTGTAGCGAAACTTAATTCGCTGCTCAAAGAAGCAGTGAACTATAGCTTCGAGTTTTTGAAATGGAAAAAGGAATTTACACTTAGAGCGCATTGGTTGGCTCATAACAAAAAAATATGCCCGCGTTGCAATATTCCTTTTACGCGGAAATATTTAGGCAAATTTAACCGAAGAACATTTTTTTGCACAAGCTGCCAGGTGTTATATAGCTTATAATTGCCTGGTAAAGCCTTTCTTTTTTATCCCTTTATTCTAACTTTATAGGATCCTATTCTTTATCATCAGGAAATAATCCCTTCGTTCTTTTTTCCATCTCAGTGGCAATCACCCGGCCATCTTCACCCTGTTCTTTGAGCTTCTCTTTTATATTCTCATAGCTTTTAGCATCTCTGTCCTGACTTAATTTGAAAACATGGTTTATTTCTTTTACTTCAATTTCAAAAGCCACAATTGCTTTCATTAATTTTTGTATATACTCTGAAGGGAGGTTATCATAAACCGTAGTTGAGTGTTGATTATGATTTTCAAAATGAAGGGTTGTTTTTCTGAGCACCGATACCAATGCAGCGTCATCCAGAAACCTGATAATGCCTTTAGCATGTACGCTCATGTAGTTCCATGTAGATGGCTGGTATGGGTTACTATACCATGTAGCGCTTACATAGGTGTGATGACCGGTGAAAACTACCAGAACGTTTTGATTATGCAAGAAGGCTTTATGATGGTCAGTATTCTTCATGATATGCCCCCTTAATATTTTCTTGTCGTCATGTTCTTCAATAAAAACCGGCACCTGCGTGGCAATGGGTTTGTTTTCAGAATCACATCCGGATAAAAAAGCAAACGGATGCTGATCAATAAATTCTTTAATAACCTGTTCATTTTGTTCTTTGTAATACGGGAGATCGTACATACTAATAGTTTATGGTAAGTTATTAATTTAATGTTTTAGTTCGAAGATTCCCTTACCAATTACTCCACCAAGATATGTTTAATTATAAACTATATATAGTAACACCGTCGGGGTTTGAATTTCACATCATGGTTGCTGATTTGGAACATTCAACATCCAACGAATGCCGAACCGGTCAAGGCATACACCCCAGTAACCCCAGAATTCGTCATGAGGTGCAACACAGTCAGTTCCTCCCTGCGAAAGTGCATTGTATATTCTGTCGGCTTCTGCTTTGGTATCCGGTTCAAGGCTGATGGTGGTGTTATTGCCGATGATGAGTTTATGTCCCATACTTTCAAGCATGTCTGTTCCCATGATGTTTGTGCCTCCTAAAATGGGAAGTGATACATGCATCACTTTACTTTTGTCATCCGCAGAAAGTGGAGGCATTCCTTCTTGATGAGGCATGTCTCCCATGCGCATAATGGGTGCTGCCCAATCTGTTTTGAAAACTGATTTATATAAGTTAAACGCTTCTTCTGCTTTGCCCTGAAAGTTCAGGTAGATGTTTGTTTTTGCCATTTTGTTTTTGTTTAATTGTTTTTGAAATTTATTTTTAGAAGTTGAATTGCAAAGTTATTATTTAGCGCTAATTGTCAAAATGCTTTGCGCAATCTATTTCTTTGGTTCATTAACTATTTTTGAATTTATTTTCTCATTGAATGTACTAATCATCTAATCCCTTTCCATTGAGAATTTGCTGCATATATTTTTCAACCCTTGCCGCCCGGGTTTTGGATTGTTTGGGTTGAGAAAAATAAAAAATGTATCCCCTTTGCCGTCCGGGCGTTAATGCATCAAAAGCGGCTTTCAAGGCAGGTCCGCCTTTGGCGGATAATTTCTTTTGCAATTCTTCAGGAATGATGAATTCTGAAGTCTTTTTTAAAGTCACTTTCAACCCGGCTTTTTCCACTTCAATGGCTTCATATATATAGGCTTTCAGGATGCGTTCCATCTTAACTATTTCCCTGACATTGGTGAACCGGACCTGGCGCGCCGCCTGCACATTCTTCGTTTGTTGGATCAGAATGCCCTTGGTGTCCTTTAACAAGACACCTTTGAAGAACAAAAGCGCACAGTATTCTTTAAACACATGTATTAAAACGATGTTACTTTCCTGAAAGGTGTAACAAGGAACACCCCACTTCAATTCTTCGGTCAGCCCACAGTCAAGAACGATCGTTCTCAATTTCTCTATTTCTTCCTGCCACTTCTTGACTTTACTGAAGTACCAATCAACCTTAGGATTTATTTTATTCTTTGTCATAATATATTATTTTATGCAAAATTTATACTATTAGCGAGCCGCGGAAACCCCTGGCGGCATAGTAAGATTGGACACCGTTGTGATACACGAAGACAGTGTCATAGCGGCGATCACAAAAGAGAGCTCCGCCGAGTTCCCTGATATCAGCAGGTGTTTTCACCCAGCTCGACGTTTTCGTATCGAACTTTCCAAGTTTCTGTAGCTCCCGATATTGTTTTTCCGACAAAAGCTCGATGCCAATAGCAGCTGCCATATCAACAGCGTTATTTTTTGGTTTAAATTCTTTCCTTGCCTCCAGCGCTTCAAGGTCGTAACAAACATTTCTGCGGTCTTTAGGACTTTCTGCCGAACAATCATAAAAAATGTATTCGCCCGTCTTTTTATTATGACCAACAACATCGGGTTCACCACCGGTTCTTTCCATTTCATTGACCGACCACAGTTTTTCAGTATTAGCCTCTAGCTTGGCTTGTACTTTCTCCCATTCGAGACCTTTATGACGGTTCCTATTTTTCTTAAAGCGGGCCTTTAATGTTTTGAGAAATTCTTCACGTTGCTTTGATGACAATTCCTTTTTCATTCTTTTCATTTATTGATTAACCGAACTAATTTTTCTATCAGCAGGTCTGAAATGCCACGACAAAATAATAAATACAATTTGAAAAGAAGGTCCGGCAATTGCTTTTACTGCATAGTCACCAATTGCCAGGTGCGAAACAAGGGCTCCCGTCATTGCGAAAAAGAAGCCTGCATAAGCCCATTCTTTAAGAAGCTTAAATCGTGGAATTAAAATAGCTATAACTCCAAGAATTTTCCAAACGCCAAGTATGGTCAAAAAATAAACAGGATAACCCAAGCCGGTTATCAGGTCTTCCCACTCTTTTGTTCTGAGTACTGCAAAAATGCCGCTTTGCAACATGCCAAAAGCTAATAAACTTGTGGCAACCCAATAAATTATTTTGTTTCTCTTTTCCATAATGTGTTATTTTAATTTGCTTACTATGTCTTGTATCCGGTCATGTGCCATGCTTATGCCCTGGGCAAAGGGCAGCTTCAGCACCTGGTCTCTGAGTGCAACCGATTCATATATAATATGCGTGGTGATCCTGCTGGTGTCATCACTAAGTTTTTCAAATTCACTGAGCTCAAGCTGGACGCCAAAAGGTGTATTCTCCATTTCAAATGTCCGTGTAATTTTCCGGTTCGGAACAAACTCATGGATTACCCCATTCGCTTTAAATACCACGTTTCCTTTAGCATCAGTTGATTCAAATTGATAACTGCCATGCTTTTTACTTTCAAGCTTCAGCACCTTCATTGTTGCATACGGGTTGGACATCCATTGCTCAACAAGGCCGGGCTCTGCATGCGCTTTAAAAAGTAATTCCACCGGCAAATCAAATTCCCTTGTAATCACTAATTCCTGCTTGCCGTCTTCGGCATTGATTTTTGTTTTTCGTTCCATAGCATTTTATTTTTTTGATTTGTATTTTTTCATGATGGCTTCTAATTTATTAAACCTGTCATCCCACATTTTGCGAAATGGTTCAATAAAGTCTGCTATTTCTTTCATCTTTTTGGGATTTAAGTGATAGTAAATTTCCCTGCCTGATTGCTCTTGTTTTAGCAGCCGGCACTCAGTAAGGATTTGAATATGCTTTGAAATCGTTTGTCTCGACGAATCAAAGCTGTCCGCTATGGCTCCCGGTGTCATTGCTTGCAGTACAACCAAGCTCAATATTGCCCTGCGGGTTGGGTCGGCAATTGCCTGAAATACATCTCTTCGAATTTCCATTTATGCAGTTATTTGACTGCAAATATACGTGCAGTTATTTGATTGCGCAAATTTTTATGAAAATATTTTTGATTAAGGCTAAATTGTTAAGGTAAATAGCCGCTAACGTGCGGCGGATTAATGAAGGTTTTTTTTGAAGGGATTAGAAAGCACAATCTCATATATACCAACACTGTTTATTACTTGCACTCACTTTCAATTACCAATCAAAACCCTTCAAAAAAATCTTTCACTTAATCCTTTTGTGTGTGCCCTGAATGGCAAATATAGTTCTTTCAAATAGAATAATCCAGAGAGTGAAAGTCTCTTATGCGCCTCTTAACTTGAGGAAGCATTAGCAAGTCGCAAGGTGGTTTGAAGCGATTCAAGCACTGAAGTAAGCGAGCCTGCAAAGGTCGGTACTGACGTACAGAAACTGTATATAGAGGCATAGCTGCACGGATGAGATGGCACAACACATCGAAGTCCAAAGAATAAAACAGTTTAGTTATGTAGATGCAGCAGCGATTGACCGAAGGATATTTGTCTTACCGGGGGAGGTCTGTTGATAGTGTGACGAAGATTGGCGCGGCAATCGAAGCAACAACCGCTAAAGGAAATAAAGCGGTTTTAACAGAAGTCAGCAGAGGTCGTAGTAGTTGGTGGCAACGAGCTTTCCAAATCGAAACGGAAGGATGGTCTCACAAGCCAGCGAAGGACTGAATGTTAAGTCGTTTCTAATGCAATAAGGAGCTTTAAGCTTCGCGCTTAGCAGCCTTGTTATAAAAGAAACAAAGTGCAATTGGTGAAAAGAGCGATTGTACTCATGCTTAACAAACCGCCGTGTACGAGACCCGTACGCACGGTGGTGTGAGGGGCACTCCCCACCTGTTCATTCAGGTGGGGCTGTCCACTCGATTAGCCGCAGTTATACTGTTCATTCGGAGCACAACTGTTTGAAGTCCGCACCAAAGGTTGTTAGAAGTAGTGAACCCTTTCATCGTTTCGTTGTGTTAGTTTTAATTAATCAGCTCCGCCCTTTTCTTATCCAATATTTCTTTGCCTGCTTTTCTAATTTTTCTAACCGTGTATAATAATCCGGAAACTCCTTTAAATGAGCCCAGGCAATTTTTCCCGTCATTTTTTTGTCATTGTTTGTAATATTCGTTTGCGGATATCTTGTGCCATGTTCAAACTCAACATTTACTCCTTTTGTAAATTCATCCAACTTTACCTTATTCCAGTTGATGCCAAGTTCATCACCGATCTCTTTTGCATCCTGTAAATTCAATTTCTTCATTCTATTTTAAATTATTTTTTTAAAAGTGAAGGGCGAAACGACCCTATTACTAACCTCCGTGGGTAAAATCCTGCTCGCTGTACCATTTCAAAGCATTGTAAAAATGTTCGGGTATGAAATCCGGCCAATACTCTTCCAGTACATAGAAATCTGAATAAATTGATTGTATCGGCAGGAAGCCACTTAAACGTCTTCTGCCACCCCAACGTATGATAAGATCTACCCTGGAAACATCAAAAGATTTAATATGATTGGTGATGTTTTTCTGGGTCGCATCAGCTAATTTCAAATTGTTTAAGTCCCATTCCCATCCATAATTAACTAAAAAATTAATTTTAATTCCTCCTTTACCAAAGATCTGCCGTGTAGTAAATTCCCGGAGTTCTGTTGGAAACATGAGCGATTCCGAATCGCCAACGACCAACAATTCCGCATCTTCTTTTGATAAAATACCTACCGCTTTAATGCAGGCATCGGTGAAAGCTTGTCTTTGTATTGTTTGTCTTTTGGTATTATCAGTAGTGAATCCGTAATAAGTTACTTCCTTAATTCCTGCCTCTTTGCATAATTTAAAAAGTGCCAGACCCGGATCTATGCCATATTCATAACCTTCTTCCTTTTTCATTTGGTGGACTTCTGCCCATCTTCTGTTTCCATCAGGAATTATTCCGATATGTTTCGGTAATCTCATCTGCTTTTATTTAATAATGTCTTTTGGGATAGATCGGTGGCAAAACTATGACAATATTTGAATTTAGTTTTGACCTGTTTAAGTTTTACACCTTTGTTGACGTCAAACCATTGTTCAGGAGTTTTTGTCAAAGTTAATTTCTTGCAGTCAGTTTGATGTTAGCAGGCAGCCCAATAATTGCGGCTAACGTGCGGATTATTAATGAAGTTTTTAAAAAGGGGGATTTACATGCGCGTCACTTTCACCTACCACAAACATACATAGAAAGCACATCACTTTCAACCGCAATCAAAACCCCCTTTTTAAAAATTTCATTTAATAATAATGTTGTGTGCCGTTTTTTCCCAATGTAGTCTGTCATAGTTTAATTCCAAGTCCAAAAGAGAATTCAGGTTTTGATACTGTAGTTTTCTTATATGTTTCAATATATGGTGGCTCAGTCGTTGTGTAAGCCGGTGGTTTTAGATAATCAACAACTTGATAAGCCATTCCGCCTAAATTAAAATATAAAAGTCCAAAAACTAAATCAGTAGAAATAAATACAGTTTTTGATATAAAAACTTTCATGGAATAAACAGAGTTTAACCCATATACACTGCCTCCGTCAAGAGTTTGCGTATCAGTTAATGGTTGCGTAGGTGAGTTCCAAAACAATTTCTCTGTATAAGTACTTACTTTAAAATAAGGTATTTCAAGACCAGTAGAGAATTCAAAATGATCTCCTCTTATAGTATATTTTACACCCAAGGCAATGTTTTCGTAATTCTGTTCCTTGCTGCCATTGGCAGGTTGAACATTAGAAATAGTATAAGTATCATATCTGTTTGAATACCCGACTTTGCAGTAAAAAGAGTAGTCCTTTGGAGTAAGATACTCATACTGAAAATTAAATTTAACGTCGCTTTGGTTATAAGTGAATACATCATTGTTCGGCAAATAGGCACCTTGTGAAAAATAAAATTCATCTATGACATCATAAATTTGTCCATTATTACTGTATGAGAAAGTAAATAAATTTTCAGCTTTCTGTCCAAAAGTTGTGAAAGTGAGCAACAGAAAAAAGATTATAGTCAGATGTCTCATACGGTCGCTTTTAAAATGGCACACAACAAATATATCAACGAAGTACAAGTTGCCAAATTAGTATAAATTTTCAAATGATATGAAAAAACGCAATGCGTTAATCCGAC